>JBGTEU010000472.1:0-5974 GCA_041747595.1 Bythopirellula sp. | reverse complement strand
ATCGCTGCCGGGTTGTACGGTTTTTACCACGCAACTGAAACAGATGCCGATGCCGCACGCCATTGGCGTTTCGAGCGACACTTCGCACGGCACACCCTTCACGCGAGCGATTCCCGCGACGGCTGCCATCATTCGCTCGGGGCCGCAACAGGCAATGCGGCACGATGCGGTGGAATTCTCCGCGAGCACTTGCTCCAGCACCTCGGTGACCAGACCGTGATGTCCCACCGAGCCATCATCGCTCGCGATCCACAGATCGACACCGCAGGCGCGAAAGTCTTCGGCCCCGGCCAGTAATTCTTTTGAACGCACGCCGTAGCACAGTGTGACTTTTGCGGAGGGCGCAATCTTGCGTCCATTCGTGCCATACTTCCGACCGCCGAGAAACTCGCGGCCCAGCGCGAGAAACGGCGTTTGTCCAATACCTCCAGCAACCATAATTAGATGATCCACTGGTGCGGGAGAAAAGCCGTTGCCGAGCGGTCCCCAGACGTCGATTGTTTCTCCGGGTCGGCATGCCGAGAGTTGAGCCGTCATTTTGCCGACGACTAAATACACCACATCGACGCCGATCGGCGTGCCTGCGGCGTCGAGCACCGTGTCGTAGAGCGCGAACGGCCGACCCAAGAGCGGGTCGTTGTCGTGCGGCAATCGCAACATCAGAAACTGACCCGGCACAATGGTCGCGGCAAGTTCGGGACACTCAAACCGTACGCGATATGTGTTTCGCGCGAGTTGTTCGTTTTGCACGAGGGCTAAGCGGTATTGACGAGCATGATCCGCGTAAAATGCCGCGGCAAGCGGATTCGAGCTGATTTCGCATCCTGCGGAACTCAACGTTGGCCTCGCTTTCGCGGCCCGCCTTGCTTACCGCCTTTTTTGTCGCCCCGCTTGAATGCGCCCGATCCGCCGCTGGATTTCTTGTTGCCAGGGCGAGAAGCGTCCGCCTTGCCGTGGGTGGCTTTGCCCTGCGCCGCTTTAAGCTTCCGTTCGCGGGCAACGTCAGCCTATCTTTTCACCTCGTCCTGACCAGCAGGGGAGGGTGCTCTTTTTCTCGCCGTCGGCTTTTCACTCACCGCCGCATGCAATTTGCGAACCTCTTCTGGGGTGAGCATTCGTGAGGCGCCTTTGGGCATTTCACCGAGCCGAATCGGTCCCACGGCAATGCGAATTAGGCGCTGAACTTTGTGTCCCACGCGAGCCAACAGCCGTCGCACCTCGCGGTTGCGGCCCTCGTCGAGCACCATTTCCAATACGGCGCTGTTTTTCTTTTTGCCTTTGACGCGTACTTCGACCGGCTTCACAAAGCCTTCCGCCAGATGCACCCCACGGCGTAGTTGCGACAAGACTTCCGTCCCCGGTTCGCCCGCCACGTGGACTTCGTAAAACATTCGCACGCCGTGCCGGGGATGGGTAAGTTGATTGGCGAGTTCCCCGTCGTTGGTGACCAAGATGAGTCCTTCGCTGCTCATGTCGAGCCGGCCCACGTTGAA
Organism: Bythopirellula sp.; assembly: GCA_041747595.1. GTDB lineage: Bacteria > Planctomycetota > Planctomycetia > Pirellulales > Lacipirellulaceae > Bythopirellula. Next base: position 4,481 of record JBGTEU010000472.1, on the reverse strand, counting down.
CACTCGGCCCACGTCGGGAGGCAACAGATCAATCACGCGCGGCCGGCCCGAAGGATCGCGTGCCGTACATACCACGCCGGTTGGTTTGTTCACGGCGTAATACACCAACTTGGATTTCGTTAAGCGCTGGCCATCGACAAAGATTTCTTGATGCTGTGGTTCGACGCGAGTGCCGAGTTCGGTAACCACTTGGCCGTCAACTTCCACCCGGCCTTCGAGAATAATTTGCTCCGCTTCGCGGCGGCTGGCGATTCCCGCCGCGGCTAGAACTTTCTGCAATCGCTCGCCCGGCAAATCGGAGGGAGGGGTCGAGACGGGACGGCGGCGAGGTCGTGCGGGGGGGCGTTTTCCAGGCGCGGGACGCTCGGTTGGTTTCTTGCTGAAACCGCGCGCAGCACCTTTGGAATTTTTGGAATTGCCGGCTTTTTTACGGGGAGTCATCAAGGCTGCTCGTGATCGAAGGGAGAGCGACTCACGCACGGCCGCACATAACCATCATAGCTGGCGAACAACGAGAAACCCAGGGCCACACTACGGGTACATTAGTACCGCGAACCCATTCGCCATGGACCGATCGGCATAGGCTGGCGAGCACGTTCCACTTCCGGAACAGGAATCTGGTAATCAAGAGGGCGGCCCCCCACGATTTCGGGGCCGGCATCTCTCATGGGATAGGGATCGAACTGTTCGGCATTGTGACGTTGTAGAGGGGCCGTGCCCGGACTTTCCAGGCGCGGTTTGCGGATGCTCGAAGAACAAGCGGCAAGCTGCGCGAGTAGCACACTCATGATGACGAGTTTTAAGAATCCGCGCCGCATGTCGGGCCTACGATGGTTGGTAAGAATTCGCGGCCGGATTGTAGACAGTCGCCCAACATCATGGAAGGTAAATATCGAGCACCACCGCTTTGCCATGCGGGGAAAGTTCGACGCTCCCTGCGGCGGCAGGCACCAGACACGTATTTCCCAGCGAAAGTGGTTGTGAAACCACGTCACCACCCACGGTGATAGCACCAGCGAGCGGCACCAGTAGATGGAACCGTGCGTCGCCACCAATTGCCTGGGGCTCAACGAGGGTCAGCCGATCGAGCGCAAATTTGTCGCAGTCGACCAACCGTTCGCGAAAGGAGTCTTTGGCAGTCTGCGGTTCTTGTGGATCGACCGGGCCGCGTTGGTAGTCGGTGACTTCCAACGACTCGGCAATGTGCAACTGCCGTGGCTTCCCCTCGGCATCGACGCGGTTCCAATCGAACAAGCGAAACGTCGTGTCGCTCGCCTGCTGAATTTCCGCAATCACCAGGCCGGCTCCCAGCGCGTGTACGGTACCCGCTTGTATGAACACGCAATCGTCCACTTGCGGTTCAAATTCGTGGAGGCACGCTTCGCAGGTTCCCGCCGCGATTGCCGCGTTCAAATCATCGCGGGTTACCCCACGCTTGAGCCCCGCATAGATCTTGCTGCCCGGCTCGGCGGCCAAGACGACCCAAGCCTCGGTCTTGCCGAGATCGGGGGGATCGAGCTGGGCCCCTTGCTCGTCGTTGGGATGCACCTGCACCGAAAGGGTACGATTGCAATCCAGAAATTTAAACAACAACGGGAACTGCGAGCCGCCGGCATGTCGTCCGAATAACTCGGCATTGTGTCGGGTAACCAGCTCATGCAAGGTCAGTCCTCGCAGCGGACCCGCACTCACGACGCTTTGATCGTCGCCATGGTCGACGAGTTCCCAACTCTCGGCGTAATCGTCGCCGGGGCCAATGGGCTTACTCAACATTGTGCCCAAGCGGCGACCGCCCCACAGATAACGGCGGAACAAGGGTTCAAATCGCAGCGGATAATTGCAGGATCGTTCCATAATCTTCTCATCCGTTGGGAAGGGAATCCTTCATCATCGCCATTCACTCGGCGAGGGCAATGGCCGCTGGTGGCGCGTGCGTTGTCGCAGTCCCAATACGTTGCTAATATGGCACTTATGTCGATTCGCGAGGGATCCCTCGGGTGGCGACGATCCTATCGTATTCTTTATCACTGCTTTTGACCCGCCGCCTTCCCCCCTTATCCGCCCATGCCCAAGCACCCCGAGGACGACGAGCTACTCGAGAAAACGAAGATGTCGTTTTCCGAACATTTGGAAGAGCTCCGCTCGGCACTTTTCAAATCGCTCGCGGCGTGGCTCGGGGGTACACTGATTGGCCTATTGATCGGCTGGCAAGTGGTTGATTACGTTCAGACCCCCTTGCGCGAAGCCCTCGATAATTTCTATCGCGGCCAAGCCGAACAAGCCGTGGTTAACCGCCTTGAAGAGCAACAAGCCGAGGGCGACACGGTCCCCGAAGATATTCCCGGTACCGCGGCTGAGATGGCCGGTGAAGGGTTGGTCCCCGAAGAATTTTTCGTCGATCGCCAAGAGCTTTCCAAAGCCTTTGGAATCGACGCGCCGGAAGGCGGAGCCGAGGGATTTCCCACAACTCGGGAACAAATGGTTCGCCTGCGGCTTTATCGGCCAATTGAAAACGACCCGCGTCTAAGCGTGATCAGCCTGAGTGGCCAAGAGGCGTTCATGATTTATGTGAAGGCTTCGCTCGTCGTGGGAGCGGTCCTGGCGAGTCCCTTCATTTTTTATTACATGTGGAACTTTGTTGCCGCGGGACTTTACAAACGCGAGCGCAACATGGTTTATGTTTATTTGCCGATGAGCCTGGGTTTGTTCTTCGCGGGGGCAGCACTCGCATTTTTTGCAGTTTTTGATTACGTGCTCGATTTCCTCTTTTGGTTCAATGCCCAAATGGGGATCATGCTAACGCCGCGAATTACCGAGTGGATGAGCTTTGTGCTGCTCTTGCCCTTAGGCTTCGGCATCAGTTTCCAATTGCCACTGGTGATGGTCGCCCTGGAGCGCGTCGGCATCTTCACCGTGGAATCCTACACCAGCAAATGGCGAATTGCCGTGGTTGTGATCTTCACGATCTCGATGTTTCTTACCCCCGCCGATCCGGGGAGCATGTTGATGATGGCCGCGCCGCTCACGCTGCTCTATTTTCTAGGGATATGGCTCTGCAAGAGTTTGCCGCGCGGCGAAGCGCTGGGACCGGGGAGGTCATCGCGAACCAAGGATTAAGAGCTCTTCGCAAGCGTTTTCTCCCCATCCGACCGCAAACTTGTCCGCCCTGAGTAGTTCTCAAAAAACGCGATTATATGGGCGTAAAAGCCAACCGTGGCGATCAGGTAAGCGAGTATTCCTAGAAAATACGCAAAGGGCATGGTACCCTCCGCCCAAAAATGATTCTCGTGTATTTGCACGTAAGCCATCCCCGGAAACATCAAGAGCAGCGGGATACAGAGAAATAAGACGATTTCCCAGTCGCGGCCTCCCATGCTCGTCGACATCACCACGCAACAACAAAACATGTAACCGCCCCCCACAAAGACAAGCGTTCCCAGGGTGAGCCCCATCGCGCGGAGCGTGGTCGGTGAGCGGAGCGAGAAAAACAGCCCAAGACACGTGGCGTAGCAAGCCAAGAGAAAAAAAGTAACGCCGGTCATCAACAGTGGCCAAATCGTGTTGGGCTCAATAAGTAACCCAAGGAGCCACGCCGCCGCCAAGAGAATCGCCATCCAGCGGCCACTGTAGAGGTTGCCCCACAGCTTGCCACTGATAATCTCCCGGCCGGAGAGTGGCGTGGAGAGCAGTGAAAGCCACGTGTCGCGTTCCTTTTCTTGGGATACCAATCCGGCACTGCGAGCAGCCAAAAGCAACAACATGCCGCAACCCAAATAGACTGTCAGCCCCATCAAATACTGAATGTAATTGTTCCTCTGAGAAGCTGTATTGGCCGAGATCGATTCGGTGAACACCCATAGCGTGGCGACAAGCACCGCAAGCAAGATCACCGCCAGCGCGATCCAGCCGATGCGGCCCAAAGCAGTCGCCGACGTGCTGGAAAACATTTCCTTCCACCGCACCGGATGATTTCCCAGCGGCCGGCGGAAGCAGGGAACCTCTAACTTGGCACGCTTTACTGCGGAGCGGGTTGCTTCTGAAAGATGAATTCGACGAACGGCGAACACCGAGAGAATCAAACTCGCAATCGTCACCAGCACTTGGCTGCCAACTGCCGCGAGAATTTGCCGCATGTCGAGACCGATGCCCAGGGCCGAGGCGTTGCCCATGGCATTTTTAAGTGTGCTGATCGGATTGATCAATAACAGCGTGTCGGCCAACGGCCCGAACACTGCCTGCCAGGCCGCGTCGGGGATGATTTTCATGAAGTGAAAACTGTAAAGAATCGGTGGCAACGAAAACCCGGCGATCAACAACAGATAAATCCGCACGGTGGCGTCCCGAGCCCGTGGCGTCCAGACCGACACGGCAATGCTCAGCCCCGTGAGCATAAGTGCCGTCCCCGCGGCCGAAAGAAAGATCGCAAGCAGCGCCTCGGCGGGAATGCCCCCCATCAGTCGAAAGAGAAACAGAATCGGCAA
>JBGTEU010000471.1:0-2396 GCA_041747595.1 Bythopirellula sp. | reverse complement strand
AAACAAAATTTATAAAAACGGCATCCGGCAAGTTGGTGCCTCAATGGACTCTCACGTGGCATCACGAGGGGATACGGATTCGCCAATCGCTTCTTTCCTTTCAACCAAAAGGATTCAATTCTCCCGCGGTGTTCGTCAGGTTTGAAATTGACGATGCTCCAGAAGGCATGCGCCTCGCGTTGGGAACCGGCTGCCGTCCAAACGCCCATTATTGGGACGATAAAACCCGCGAGAGAACTCCTGTTCCATTTTTTACCGCGGAACCTGCCTGTCGTCAGCGTGGTCGCAACCTGTTGGACGACAATGAACGTTTGCTTCTTATGTCGGCAAACGACTTTGTGGTTGAACATTCGGGACCACTCGAGGACTTGCTATTGCTCCTGCCACACGCGGATGGAACCATCGAATTATGCACACCCCAAGGTGAAGCTATCGCGGCCGACCGCGCTGATGCACTTGCTGAATATTCAGCGATTGAAAAACAGTTCCAGCGCTTTTGGGAAAAAAGACTTGCCACCGGCGCCCAGGCAAACCTGCCATCGGAGCAATGGATGAATCGTATCGATGCCTGGAAGACTCAGGTCGACGCGATTACGCGCGTTCACTATCAAGGCCGTGAAAGATTGAGTTACGGTGCTTATTTTTATCAGTACTATTTCGGTATCGAAGAAGCCTGGCCCGTCATCGCGCTCGCTCAATGGAATCAGCCCAGCGAAGCCTGCCGCCAGGCGGAAATCATGCTGGCAAACGAAAACCTCGACAAAGCAAACGTTCATCATCAAGCTCGCAACGGCGCCGCTCCGTGGGCCGCGGCCACCGTTGCCCGTTTGACGGGCGACGGCGAATGGTTGTCGCGAGTTGCTCCCGCCATGATCGAGGCGGCCCTATGGACCCAATCAGTTCGAAAAGCACATTCCGACGCGCGAACTCCACTCTCCCAAGGGCTGTTGCCCGCGCATATTTATGGTGGAGACGTCCGCGACCCGGCAACAAGTCTTTACGCCACGGCCATTTGCTGGAAAGGAATGATCGAAACGGCCGACGCCTTGCAACGGCTTGGCGATGAAAAACATCGACGGGTTGCCGTGGAATTTCAACGAGAAGCCGATGATTTGCACCACAAACTTTTTGACGCGATGCACGCCGTTTCGACGGATGCTGACGGTATCACCTTCTTGCCGTTGGCATTGGAGCTTCCTTCGCTAGACGGCAAGCACGAGGGGCCGTATGCCGCACTCACGCAATCACGACTCGGCAACTATTGGAATCTCTTTGCGCCATCGTTGCTGCAACTTCAATTGGATGGCTCTGATCCCGAAGCGTTTCCTGCTAAGGAAGTATTCGAGTACATGGCTCATCGCGGTGGTTTGTGGGGGTCTCTGCCTCGATTCTATAACGGCCTCGACGCGGCTTACGCGGGCGGCATCATTAGTTATCTTCTTCATGCGTCGGCTGTTGATTCGCGATACCGTCCCCAGGCATTAGCTGCCCTCGAATCTTATTTTTTGCACGCCGCCAGTCACAACGGCTATACGATTCCCGAGGTTGCTGGACTCTTCCCTTATCGCCTTGATTCCGCTGCCTACGAACGTCTGGTGCGCGAAGCTCCTTGGAGCTTCGGAATGTATGATGACCAACGGTATCTCGAAGGACATATTTCGTTCACCGAACCACTATGTGCCTGTGCCGGTCAGGCTTTGTCATTGATCCGCGATGCACTTCTCCTCGAAACGCTCGACACCAACAGCTTGCCCGACGGCAAGCTTGTACTACTTCCCACGGTCCCTAGCGAGTGGTTCGCTCAAGACAACATAATCGAGTTGCGTGACTTTCCAACCGCGTACGGCGTGATTTCTGCTAGGATCGAATCGCAGATTGATAAACAAGGCGAGATCGTTATGAACTATCGATTTCGAAAACACACCCATCAGAATCAGCATGAGCTCAAAAAGTGTCGAATACGGTTTGCGCCACCGGATAAACCGATCCAGGAGATCGAGTTCAAACCTCAAGAATCTGGCAAAGTTCGCTACAAGATTTAATTGCCCTCGTCACTGACGAGATCCTTCACTGCCGCGTCGATATCCGCCGAAGTGAATTGCCGCTCGGCCGTGGGGTCGATGGCGAACGCGCGATGGAGCCGCCCAGCTGGGTCGTACAACATGTAGTAGGGCAAAGCCCCGCCCGGGATCTCAAAATCCTCCATGGATTGTGAGCTGCCCCCGTGTTGACTGAGAAAATGCATCCCGTGCTCGCCGCCCCCCTTCGCATGCAGCGTTTGGCGAATCTGCTCGATCTGACTGGGATCGTCAAAGCTCAGCGTGACGACGGCCACGCCATCGTCGGCATGTCGCTCGGCGAGTACCATGGTATGGGGCAGTTGTACGAGACAGGGC
>JBGTEU010000470.1:0-4061 GCA_041747595.1 Bythopirellula sp. | reverse complement strand
ATCGGTCAGATGGGTCGTGGTCATTTGACGCATAAGGAAACTCCAAAGCTCCGCGGTTCCCAGATCAGTAAAACTCCCAAATCATCCCGCGTGGTATATGGGCAAATGGTAGTACATGGGTAGGAATGACATCGCCGCGGCTTTGTCACGACTGATCGCCGGCGTAAGACATGCGCCCCCGCGGGTCATCCAATCGCCCGAGCGTTCGTTTGAGAGTTTTCTCGAGTTTATCGACGGCACCATTAAGTGCTTGCTCCACCGACGAACCCTCTGCGCTCACGGTGATCGGCTGGAGGCCAGTCAAGCGCGCCTCCATGACGCATCGCTTGTCGCTGTTCCCGGATTTTTGACTTCCATTCTCATCGCTGAGATGCACTTCCACGCGAGTAATCCGGTCTCCGAACCAACCCAAGCCGCCCTCGACCACCGCTTCCACCTGTCGTGTTAGCTCCGCACTACCGACCGTGTGGTTGTCCGTGTTCACTTGAATTTGCATGGCATCGCACTCCATTTCCACAAAAGGCCAATATTACCGTGCAAATCGCATTCCATTCGATTGCTTTGCATCGATTTGCGAAGTTGTTTTCCACAATCAGTTTGCTGGGTGAGATGTCTCTAATTTGCAGTCTTGTCCATCTGCTCGCGCGGTTCGCGTCTGCTCGAAGCTTCCCTCCCGACTGTTTCCGAGCCCCTTGAATCAAGGTTGCACGGGCGGAGGATTATCACCCGATTTCTCGACCTCTTTTTCAACGGTGACGGTCGTCGTGCCACCGGGCGTTGAGACTGTTGTCTCTTCCGTGGTTGTCGTCTTTTCGCTACATCCGACCGTCGTGAGCGAGAGCATGGTTAAAACGAACATCGAGATAAAGTACTGTTTCATGGGACTACTCTTTCATCTGAGTTTTTGGATAGGACTGCTGTATATCACGGTCTAAATAGGGGAGCCGCTAGATGCGACCCATGAGAAGCAGGATGAGCAGAATTACCACCACCAAGCCCAGCCCCCCGCTCGGGCCATAACCCCAGTTTTTGCTGTGGCCCCAGGTGGGGAGTGCTCCCAAGAGTATCAAGATCAAAATCACAAGCAGAATCGTGGAAATGGAAATCATTTACGTCTCCTTCAAGATTTGTGTGGAACGCCAAGCGTGATCATTGGCTTTACTTGCTTTCCGCTCTATTCTTCAGCGAACTATTTCAGTCTACCAAATCGCTTGCCTGAACATCAGGCTTTGTCGTCTTCGGCGTTTCCGTCGGTCAACTCCGTGGTCTCATTTTGTGCCAGCTGGCCATCCTGGTTCCTATCCTCCGAACCGGCTGCGAGATTCATATTTCCCTCGCCGCTTTCCGTCGTGGGAGCCGGAGAAGCAGAATTCGAACCGTTTCCATAAAAATTTGAGCTGACAATCGTGTTACGCTTCTTCATCTTTGCGCCTCATTAGTGGTTTGTGATTATGTGTCGCCGCGGTTAAGCAGCCTATGAGCCCCTCGTGGTATGAACCGTGGCCTGGATCACGTCGATTGAAACTGACATCACTGCATATCTCATTCCTCCGGTTCCTCGACAGGCTCACCTTGTGAGGAATCCTGCTGTTGGTTGTCGGACGCACGTTGCTGGTTTTCCCCGCCGGTTGCCTCCTGCCCTTGAGAGGATTCCCCTTGGGATTGTTCGGCCGGTGCGGCTTGGGGATTTTCGGCCTGGTTGGTCTTCTGTCCCGCGGGCTCCGCAACCGGCGTGTCTTGTCGGTCGCTGCCGTTGTGTACGCCTTGGCCTTGCAACTGGTCGACCGGCTCACGTTGGCGAATGCCCCCCCTCACACCATGCTGTTGCGATTCGGCTCGGGGAGCGGCTTCGATTTCTCCACGGGTTGCCCCTGGCCCAACGCCTGAATCGGCACCCGGTCTCCCTCGACGATCCCGTGCTTGAGGCTGAACTTGTGAATCTGGCTTGAGCACTTCGTGTCGCTGGGGTGGCACGTAGTCCCCCTTAAGTTTTTCGACGGGTTGCGACGTGAAGGGCGATTGCGCGAACGTCCTTCGCACCGGCTCGACCGTGTTGGCGGGATCATCACCCGGTGCGAGCGCCGCACTGGCTTCCGATTGTCGCCGCTCTTGGAGATATTTGCGGTACTGTTGTCCCCGCCGGCCATACTGCTTTCGCTCCGCGGGATCCACAGGCGTAAAACGTACCCAGGCATCGTCTCTCCGCGACAGCTCGTCAAAGGGCAGGGCGACCGTGCTGTTCCTGCCGGTGGCTGTTTCCCCAACACTGATGATTGCCGACTGCGCCGCCCAATTGCGGGGTGGTCGGGCGTTCTCATTGTCGCGCAAGTTCTGATAGTCGGCCTGCGTGCGCTGCTCCCACTGGCGATCGCCCCGATTTTGCCAACGCTGGTTCGAGTAAATCGGGTCATAGCCGCGGCGGCTGGATTGATAGGAGAACCAAGGGGAGAATCCGGCATTCGTATAGTTGGAGCCGTAATAATCTCCGAAGTAGTAATGGCCATAGCTTGGCCGCAAGAAGAGATGTCTCACGAACGCGGCTGGATTAATCGCCGTCGAAGGGGAATAGGAGAAACCCCGCCGAGTGTGGAGACCGCCATGAAAATAGACGGGGGCAAACACGACGCCACGCCGCTGCACCGAATAGTCATAATAACCATCGACGAAGACGTAGCCGCGAGGAGTACGCACGTAATGGTCCGGCACCCAAACCCAGTCGGGATTTCCCTTCGACCAATAGCCGGGGCGCCATCCGTATCGATTGTTCTGCCAAACCCAACTGCCGGGCAACCAAATATCGTCTGCCGATGGGGCCGCGACGTTGGGACCCGTTTCGACTGTCGCGGGTGGCGCGGGGAGATATTCAATCTCCGTGGCCGCCGCATCGGCCCAGTATCCGGATGTCCATTGAGAACCTTGTGGGGACTCGCCCCAATATCCAGGGACCCACTGGCGGCCGGGAGGCAGGGTGCGCCAAATTCCGCTGATCCACAGATAATCGTTCCGCTCATCATCCCAAGCCCAATAGCCGGGAATCCAGGTCACGTTATCACCTTGCGGTCTCTGGTCAGGCGCGATTTCTTCGATCGGGGCGGGCGGTGCTTTCGCTACCACGACACCTGGTTCGGAATCGAAAGTGATTGTTTCGGCAAACGCTTCGTGAATCGGCCCGCGCGTAAGGATTTCCATCCCGTCGCCGATGGCGGCTGTTGCCTGTTGCGCGGCCACGTGTTGAATTAATCCCACCGTTGTGCATAGCGCCACCAATGCGGTGAGCGTATGCCATTTGAAAATTTGAATTACGTTCATTGTCTCTGCCCCTTGTTAACTTGGTTCCTGGTTATTCTCTACCACACGTCTTTCTCAGCTCATTCCGAAAGTGTTGCCGAAGTTGTGATGTCCGTCGGTATCACCGCTACGGCATTTCCTATTAAGCTCTCCTTGTTGGCACCTTGTTCGGTGCGTACCTGATCGGTCTGCCCATCGTCTCGTGAAATCGGTGAACTCGACCAACCCTGACTGTAGGCAAGCCCTACCGAACAGATGGTTAGGGAAGCCACGAGCAAAAAGGGTTTCTTCGCGACAAGGAGTCCCCTTTTCTTGTTGAAGGTTGCCATCATGGGAGGCTTCATACTCAAAGATTCGCGGTCGAAGCGCCATTGCGGCGAGGAATGATGGATCGTTCGCGGCGACACGGGCACCGAGTCCTTGTGCAATTGTCTGACGCTACTGGGCCGACTGATCGCTACCACATTTCGTTTCTTCATTTTCAGAGATAACATTCATGTCCCCCAGTCTATTTAAGTTGCAAGGGCTTCTTGCGATGCGAGGAAGGGCAACGGCGCCAGACTACGAAAACTCGATTCCATCGGCAGTTGCAACGATGCCAAAGCCACGTTGAGCAAGGGCGCGCTTTGCCGTGTTTGCTGTAAGTATTTGCATTCCCATTCCAGCAGAGATTCCAGCGCGGAAGACACTACCGGCTTGATGAAAAACAAGTCGATATTTGCCTGCTCGCATTGCAGTCGGTGGGCTGCGTCGGTGCAGCCCGTAACGGCGAC
>JBGTEU010000469.1:0-8549 GCA_041747595.1 Bythopirellula sp. | reverse complement strand
GGACAACAATCATCTCGCGCATTTCGAGAACTTCTGCGATGCCGCTCAAGCGGGCGATCCCAGCCAGGTGAAATGCGATCCGGAACTGGGTGCCGCCGCGATGGTGATTGTCAAACTCGGTGCCGAAAGCTACCGCCAAGGCAAAGTGTTTCACTTCGACCGAGATAACATGCGTGTACTCGACGGCAATCCGAGCTGGGCCAAGGGCTGGGAAATGATGTCAGCCAAGCAGGCCAAGCCGTATCACATTCCTGGTTGGTCTGCGGGTGATACGGGTAGCAAACTGTATATCCAAGACTATCAGCGCCTTGCCGGAGATTGGATCGACGGGGTTGATCCCGCTAAGCGGAGTTAGGAAAAGTATTTTCAACACATGTCCCTTGATCGCAGGCAGCGATGGCTCCGAGAGGATTCCTCTCATTGAATAGAATTCCGTAGAATAGGCTTCGACCCAGCCTGGCAAAAAAGATCTTGTAAACTTGTCCAATCATCATTCGTAGGCAGCACGTCCCCCTCAATATAAGCGCAGCGGACTCAAGCTAGATTACAGCAACTTCGATGTCACTCCTGCAGTCGCAAATTTGACGTCGCTGGTTCTTTGCCAGCATTTGACCCCACTGAACCTAGCCGGTTGGCCGAGGATTTTCGAAAGGGCGGTACCGATTTTTACACGACAGCGACGTCACGGTTGCTCGAACGTCCCCCGAAGAGTAAAAGCGAGCGCAATGCAATGAAGCAGACGATTCTCGGAATCGTCAATGGTATGTCGGCTCTCGGTTTGGCGAAACGCTTGTCGGTAGACGTTGCGACGGCTAAGCCCTACCTCGACAAATTCGCAGCGGCGTAACCAAATGAAACGGAGCCCCATGGCACGGGCTGCTCTGAGCTACTCTGTAATCTTACGTGCCAGGATCCATCTCAAGTCGTCGCCAAAGTACGGCACCTTCAGACTTATGGGCAGCCAACACAGTGCTGCGGCAGCGTAAGGCCCGTATTTGTATCGAACCAGCGACTTGGCATGACCAATCTGGATCCATCGCCGCGGTCGTCCGCTTGCGACGATTTCGAATCCGTTATCGCAAAGGAGAGTCGTTAGACGCGCCTTCGTGAACCAATGCAATACGCTGGGAGGGCTGTATTCATGCCAATGTTGACCAAGTAGTCGAGCAGTCCAACTACTGCGATCCCACGTCTCGATCAACAGTAGGCCTTGTGGACGCAAGAGTTCTGCAGCCTTGGCAATTGAGCGAACAGGATCAATGAAATGAGAGATCACTTGTATCATTGAAACTGAATCAAAAGTTGAGTCGCTATGAAAGTTTTCAAAGGTGCTACACGTTGATTCGACATGCAGGACATCCCGGGCATAGGTTGAAAGCTGAAGATTGGGCTCAACTCCCATACCGTGCCAGCCAGCCTTCACCATTCCCCGTAGCAGAAAGCCTGCGGCAGATCCAACATCAAGGACGCTGCCTGGTTCGGTATGCTCAGCCAGTAAAGACGCGTACTTCTCTCCGCGAGCAACCAAAAGATCGCCTTCCTCAAGATAGTTCTCATATCCCGCCCCCACGCCAAAGAAATAGTCATCTCCGTATGTCTCACTAACGTGAGTGTCAGCTTCCGTAGGAATAGCAAATTGATGGCGACAAGTAGCGCATTCGTAGACAGGCATTCCGGAGCATTGAAAACGCTCCAGTGCGGTGCATCCACATAATAGGCAATTTGAATTGAGTTTGTGCGTGGCGATATGAAGACTCTCAGAATTTGCTGGCAAAAAGTTCACATCAAGTCGGCAACGACTTCAGAAGTCGAGCCGCGCCTATAACTTTTGTCGTGGTCACGCACGGTCACAATACGAAAGTTTTCCTGCAGGATTCCAATGACTTCCGTTACGACTTGCAACTTCCAAGCAGAAGATTTATTCATGACCGGGAAGAACGACAGATCTTGATCATCCTCACACCCAAGAAAATCGAGCGGATGCAGTAACAATGACGGTTCAACTCGAAAGAGGCGACAAAGCCACAAAGCGAACCGCCAATAAGTGATCGCCAAGTGTCGAGAGTATCGGGCGAGGAAAAGAAGATAGCTGAGGTGGATGGGCGTCTTGAATAGAGGCATGGTCGTGACCGGAATTTCTGTAATTGAGCCGGCAGGTGTCTGCCAAACATAGGGTTTCAGCGGCATGAAGCCCTCTCGCGCCTTGCCAAACAATTGCTTGCGCTCGAGCCGCTGTTCGCGTGACAACTTGGCGGTGAAGAAATAGTACATCCTTGCCAACGGCCCCAGGAAAGTGGGAAACGTCGAACAATCGTACTCGTAACCTCGTCTGACCAACTCTTCGAGAACCTGCGGTGACAAACTGAACCCGGGACCACGGAATCCCCGTGGGACTTCGCCAGTTGCGGCGCTGATTGCGGCTTCAGCCTGACCGATCTCAATCGCAATTTCGGCCGGAGAATAGAGATGGAGCCAAGGCTCGTGATGAAACGAATGATTACCAATTTCATGTCCCGCAGCCGCGATGCTCTTGAGGACCCGCTGGTTTCCCGCGAGAGCGGCGTCCTGTCCGACGACAAAGAACGTGATCTTAAGATTCCGTTCGTCTAGGAATTTCAGAACGCGGGGCACAACCACATCCAAATAGCTCGGAAAGCTTTCCCAGCCATTGTCACCGTGGGTCTTTAGGTAAGACCACTTGTTGTCTAGATCGAGCGATACGCTCGCCAGCGGTTTAGACATGCTCGGCCATCACAGCTGTTTGTTCTTTGCTGAAAGCTGAGGGCAACAGCGCGTCGCGGAAGGCGGTCTCAGCGACGTCGATTACTTCGTTCACATTGAGTGTGCCTTTGACGATCTGCGCGGAGTTGACAACAAACACATTCTGAAGTGAGGTTTTGATGGGGGGTATTCGCTCGGAGTAGTTCAGAGTAGGAAGTGCCATGACTTGCCGAACACGTGATACACGAAATGCGACGACATCGTCTGTGGAGAAGTGAGGGTACATCTTGCAGAGTGAGTCGAGAAATAGCTCGCGAATCTGTTCATCAGACTGCTGCCAAGTTGGATCATCAGCGGTTGCATAGCGAGGAAGGTAAATGAGATGTCGACCGCCAAATTCAGCCGGGTCCACAAGCGCCGTCATCTCGATCACTGCAGTAAACGGGATACCGCCGTCTGTTATGTTGGTTACGTAGTAAGGCGAAAGTGGCTTAGTCAATAGTACCGATGCGCAGATGATACCAAGGTATTCGATCTCGGCATGCTGCTTGCATTCGGCCGGTCGCATTTCGGGGCATATCGTGGCAACGGCGGTAGAAGATATGGTAAGCACAACTTTGTCGTACGTAGTGCTCGTATCATCAGTGAGATCGAGACGCACTGTGCCGTCGGTCTTAGTAGAAACTCGTTCAACTCCTGCCGAACAGACGATATCTACACCCAGGCGCGATAACGCGTTGGCATATGCGTCAAGCGATCTTGCATATCCACCTGGCAAATAGCCGAACATCTCTTTCTTGAGTCCCGTCTGCCTGGCTCGATACATGCGAGCAATCGTGGACCAAATGAAAGCCGCCGAGACCTTCTGGTAAGCGGTCCCCAGTTTAGCTTGCAACAAAGGTTGCCATATCTTGCGGAAAGTTCCACGGCCCGACCAGTGAGTGAGCCAATCACCGACCAAAATACTCTCCAGCTTGCTCGGGTTGCGGATTTTCGAAGCCACAAAGATCGTAAGTCCTAGTCGCAGTTTCTCCAAAAGGTTCAACGGCGGAAACTTAAGAAACTCCCAGCTGTTGGACATGGAGTAGAGACGCCCCTTGCTCAGAAAGCCGGTCTTGGTTTCGATCCAACGCATATCGCTTTCAAGCCCAAGTTCAGCGAGCATACCGCGAGTGAGCTGATCGGAAAGTAATGTCACATGATAGTGCCGATCCCAAATGATGTCGCCGAGGTTCCACGCACTGGCCAGTCCACCGATTTCGGCGGCAGCTTCGAGAATCGTGACCTGCTGACCCGCCTGAGCAAGTTTCTTGGCCAAAGTCAGCCCCATGAAACCTCCACCGACGATGCACCAATGTTGGACGTGGTTCACAACACTCACCAGCGGGGGTCCTCACTTAGCGACAGAATTGGCGTCGGTGCATTCGGTAACGGTGCCGTCGGTCACGTCATATTCTCGACCACAATCTGGGCACGAAAGTAACCCTAGGCTAACGGGTTTGCCGGGAGCCCATTTAGCGAGTCGGTGGCCGCAACGGCACGCACAGCCGACGGATTGTGCCGGATTGCCCAGAGCCAAATGGAAGTCCTCGATACTGCGGGTGACGACGCTCCCCATGCCAACCATGGAAAATCGGCCGATGCGAAGGCCGCTGCCTATCACGCAGCCGGCACCAATAGTCGCACCGGCCCCCACGAGAGTGGTTCTTGTCGTCTCATCGGGCTGGGAAGGTAGCAACTGAGACAGATCCGGAGTGCAGGCTCGCGGGTATTGGTCATTGGTGAAGATAGTCCCTGCGCTGATCATGACACCATCTCCGATGGTGACGCCGTAGCAGACATACACAAACGCATTAATCTTGACTCGATTGCCGATCTGCACGTCATAAGCGATGTAAGTTTTTTCGCCCACGATACATTCATCGCCAAGCCGCGCCCCATGGCGGATATGCACATTGTCCCAGACATTCGTGCCAGGGCCGAAGACAACCCCCTCTTCGATGATCGCAGTGGGATGGATACGAACGAGAGCATTCATATGCGATGTAGCTTTAGTGCCAGGCAAAGGCGAGAGGAATCACGCGACGCAGCTTTCAGAAATCGGCTCCCATGCTCCCTTTGCCATGGAGCGATAGGCGGCTTCGATAACCTGTACCGACGCGAGGGCATCAGCAGGCGTCACCACGAGGGAATCGATACCTAGGATAGCATCACCGAAGTTGTCAATTTGTCGACTAAACGCCTCGACTTTGCTATATCCGTTGCCAAAAACCGTCCAATCAGCGTCATTCACCCTGCGGTACTTGGATTCCTTCCAGCCCACAAGCAGAGTACCCGCGCTGCCATAGATCGACAGAAAATAGGGTTGCTCCTTGCTGACGCTCCACGAGAGATCAATGCTGGCGAGTACGTCGGTTTTGCTACGCGCAAAAAGTTTGACAGTATCTTCAACTTCGAGATTTTGTATTCGGTGCCCTTCGATGACTTGAACTTGGACAAGCTCACCCAGGAAATACCGCGTCAGGTCAAGCGAGTGAGTCCCATTGTCTATCAGGACGCCTCCTCCTGAAATAGTTGGATTGGAATTCCAGCGAAGCGACATATCCACGCGGCCCGTGAATATGTTATCAAGAAGCACGAGTTCGCCAATAATTCCTGATTCTACGAGTGCCTTCGCACGCGCTACATCCGGGACGTAACGGAATTTTGACGCCATAGTAAACAGACGATCTACTCGGACCGCAGTTTCGATCATGCGTTGAGCTGATTGCGAGTCAATTGCCAACGGCTTTTCGCAAAGTACGTGCAGGCCGTCTTCCAGCAACTCACAGCAAATATCGCAGTGTGTGGCGGGCGGCGTCGCAACAAGAGCCGCGTCCAACTCCATTTCTTCCACCATTTCGCGAACAGAGGAGAATGCTGCACAGGAGAATGCTTCCGCCATTGCCTTGGCGACCTCCATCCTGCAATCGGCTACAGCGCGTAAAGCAAAATGCTTCGATTGGCCACACGCCTCCGCATAAGCCTGAGCGATCGCTCCTGCCCCGACGATACCTAACCGCAGTCTCTGAGAGTTGCTCATATCGCGACCCTTTGAATCTCGGCAGCCACTTGTCGGATCGAGTCGATCACATATTGCACGTGCAGTGATGTGTACCGCTCGTTCAGTGGAAGGACTAATACTGAGGCCAGTGCAGCATACGTCCCCGCAAACTTCTCACGTGAGTAATCGACTGCGGCAGGGCGTGCCAATGTAAACGGAAAACGGCTATTGCCAAAGGTCCGCTGTTCGCGAATCACTTCGCATTCAAAGGCAGGTTTTTGGATATAACGAGGAGCACAAAAAATACCGCGATCTTTAAGTCTCTTTGCCAACTCATCGAGCCCGCCTGCAAACATAGACGAGTCGACTCGCAAGCAGTACTTCCAGTAAGTGTGCACTGAATGGGGAGTCACCAAGGGCGTATCGATTCCCGCGATATCTGCGAGGCCCTCCGTTAACTGTTGAGCGATGGCGATACGTCTTTCGACAAAGGCGTTGAGCTTATTGAGTTGCGCCAAAGCCACTGCGCCCGTCAACTCATTCATTCGATAGTTGAGCGCTAGAAAGTAGTGGTCAGGCTGTGGATCGCCGTAGCCCCAAGCTTTGTTGATAAACAGGTTTATTCGCCGAGCGTAGGGCTCATCATTAGTTGCGACGAGCCCGCCTTCACCGGTCGTGATGTGCTTGCCTTGCTGGAGGCTAAAACAAGTGATGTCACCAAATGTGCCGATCCGTTGTCCGCGATACTCGGAGCCAAAGGCCTGTGCGCAGTCCTCAATCACGGGAATGCTCCGCGATCGCGCCAACTGCAGGATGTCATCCATATCAGCGGGGTTGCCGAACAAATGGGTGACGATGATCGCCTTGGTCCGCTCACTCAAAGCGGCCGCAATGCTGTCAGCAGTCAGGTTATACGTAAGCGGGTCAACGTCTGCAAAGACGGGAATAGCTCCCTGATAAACTATGGGAGTAATCGCACCCATGTCCGTGATGGATGTCGTTACGACTTCGTCGCCAGGTTCAGGATTGATCGCAGCAAGAGCGCAGTGAACGGCCGCACTGCCGGACGAGCAGGCGAATGCGTGACCAATTCCAAGGTAATCGGCGAAACTCCGCTCAAATTTTTTGACGAGGCTGCCTTTGGTGCTGTTGAGCGTGCCGCTCTCAATCGCAATCCCCAACTGCACCATCTCATCGTCACCCAAGTCACGGCCTGAGGCATCTTGGTCTGACGGGAGTTGTATCTTTTGCGGTAACTCAACGGAGGAATTCATTGGTGTCCTTAAGCGATGTCTGAGAATTTAGCGTCAACTCGTTTCAGATTGACTGGGAGCAATAGCGGGTGATGTACGAGTCCACCAACGCAATCGGCTGACGGCTATACTGCCCATCAATTGCAAGTGACCGAGCGCTACGTGGACAAGCTTCATTTTTGACTTGCCGATGGTGCGAGGTCGCAAAATGGCGGGGTGCTCAATAATCTTGCATCCCGCGCAGTCGGCCTTCCATAGAAACTCCGCTATGCCGACAAAACCCGTGTCGCGGGTGTCTAGGCCAACGCAACTCTGGCGACGGTAAACACGAAAGCAGCTCGTGTAGCAGTGCAGCTTCTGTTTAATAACCGCTCGATACATTCGCGAAGCGCATTTCGACAACGCAATACGCCAGGCAGACACATTTTCCACGCGACCTCGCGGGTGATAGGGAGAAGCGACTATTACATCGATATCCGCCGTGAAGCGGGCCAGCATTTCCGAAAGCAAATCAAGGTCATATGAACCATCGGAGTCGATTGAGACAACACAATCACTCTCGGCGTGCAATAGCCCGGTATGAATCGCCGCGGCTATCCCCTGATTCTTGGAATGCTTGATGATTCGGCAGTTGTCGCGATCGACCAAGAATTCGCAAAGCATATCTGCAGTATCATCGCTGCTACCATCGTCGATCAGCAAAAATTCGCAATTCATTCGTTCGTCAAGCGTAGAATGAAATTCGAACAAACGTTCACACAACTGAGCGAGCCCATCTTGCTCGTTATACAACGGCACGACAATACTGATGCTATCGAGCGCGCAGGCGGGTCCAGCCGACGCGGAAACATCGGATTTTTCGAGAACGGTTTGTTTATCTACGAATTGCATGAATTATATTGGTGGCTTTCGTCACCGGCGATGTACGCACAGGCACTTGTCAAAAGAAACTTGCGGTCTTGCCGGATAACGCGCGTAAAATGGGCGCGGCGCTCTCGACCTCGGTGTGGTCGACTACTGCACCCATTCCGGATTGACGTATGAAGCCCTCCCCAAAGAGCCCGGGTAGTCAACCATGCTCTACACTATGATGCCTAGGATTCTTCCATCCATTATAGTCAAGTCTCGAGCCGCCTCCACCGTGGCGGCATCAAGAATGCTTTCTGAACTACAAATCACGATACAATCGGCATGATCGACGAGGCATTCCAGTCGGAGCCTCTGGGTCAGCCGAACGCCTGAAACTAATACCACGGAATACGCTGCTTTGAGCTCATCCGTGATGTCTCTCAGTCGGGACTGATCCAAAAGTTCGCTAGGCGCAATTGCCGCACCACGGCCGATATAGGAGAGATTCGCCAACTGAGTCGGCTGAACTGTCAGATCGATATGGGATGCGTCTCCCCGAAGGTAGTCAACCACTCCAACGGGCTTATGTTCTTCAACAATCTCGCGAGTGTCGTCAGATCGACTCGACGACTCAGTGCCGGCTACGGCGGCAGTGTGCAGTAACCTCTCGGAGTCCGGGAGGC
>JBGTEU010000468.1:0-4808 GCA_041747595.1 Bythopirellula sp. | reverse complement strand
TTACTCACTTACTCACTTACTCACCTACTCACCTACTCACTTACTCACTCCCCCCGTCATGGCGGACGAACAAACGTGTCGCTACTGCGTGCCACTGGATTGGTGAAAAGCTACGGTCGCCGTCGCGTGGTCGATGGCGTCGATTTCGAGGTCCATCCGGGCGAGATTGTCGGCTTGTTAGGTCCCAACGGCGCGGGAAAAACTACCACGTTTCGCATGACCTGCGGCATGATCGATCCAGACGCTGGCCGGGTGGTGCTGGCCGGCCAGGATGTCACGACCTGGCCAATGTACCGCCGCGCCAAAGAGGGCGGCATGGGATACCTGGCCCAGGAATCGAGCGTCTTCCGCAAGCTATCGGTGCAGAAAAACCTGCTCGGCGTGATGGAAATGCTCGGCATGAGTCGCAAGGTGCGCAACAGTCGCGCCGAATCGCTGATGGAACAGTTCGGCATCACCCACCTCCGCAAGAGCAAAGCGATGTCGCTTTCCGGCGGCGAGCGGCGACGGCTGGAGATCGCCCGCGCGCTCGTATCCGATCCGCAGATCATTCTGCTCGACGAGCCATTCACCGGCATCGACCCGGTCACGATCGACAACATTCAGGCCATCATCCGCGACCTCCGCGACCGAGGCATCACCGTGCTCATCACCGACCATCAAGTCCGCGAGACGCTGCAAATCACCGACCGCAGCTACGTCATTCGCAACGGCCAGGTGCTCTGCCACGGCACGCCCAACGAAGTGCTGCAGAACAAAGAAGCGCGGAAACACTATTTTGGCGAGGGAATGGACATGGGCGTAGCCGCCCCGCGCGCCGTCACCACTCCTCACGCGGAAAGCCGACTCGCGGCGCTACGCGGCAAACTCACGGGCCGCTTTCACTCGTCACACGACGATGAAGCGGCGTAGATCGTGAGAGTGGCAAATGGTGTCATTCCGATGGAGGCTCGCCGACTGAGGAATCTGGTTTCATAGTTCTACCTAGATCCCACGGTCGCCAAGGCTCCCTCGGGATGACATTTTCTTCAATTCATCCTGGCTTGTTCAAACTACCGCTGACTACAATGTCCGCATGAGCGACGCGCCACCAGAAAGCCCAACCCCCGAAAGCCCATCCCCCGAAAGCCCCGCCCCCGATGCCCCCGCGCCCTTGCGGAGCGTACACACGTCGAACTTGCCGCAGATTTTCTCCGAAGGTGGCTTGTCGGTTTTGGTGACGACCTATCAGGCGGGCAAGCTCGTGATCTTGCGGAACAACCAAGGCGTGTTGAACACGCACTTTCGCAATTTCATGAAACCGATGGGACTCGCCGTCAGCGGCGGCAAGCTCGCCATCGGCTGCAACATCGATATCTGGGAATTTCACAACGTCCCCGCCGTCTGCCCCCGGCTCGATGCCCACGACGAAAACAAGGAGACCGGCTTTCACCACGATACATGTTTTCTCCCCCGTCGCAGCAATACCACCGGCGACATTCAGATTCACGAAATGGCGTGGGTCAACGACGAGCTATGGTTTGCCAACACCTCGTTCAGTTGTCTCGCCACCCGCAGCGAGACGAACAGTTTTGAACCGCGCTGGCGACCGAAGTTCGTCACGGAACTCGTCCCCGGCGATTACTGCCATCTCAATGGCCTCACGATCCGCTACGGCCGCGTGCGTTATGTGACCGCGCTCGGCGAAACGAACACCGTCGGCGGCTGGCGCGAAAATAAACGCGATGGCGGACTGTTGATCGACGTCGACTCCAATGAGATTATTTGCCGTGGCCTGTCGATGCCCCACTCACCCCGTTGGTATCACAATCAGCTTTGGCTGTTGGAGTCGGGCAACGGCAGCATCGGCACGGTCGATCTCAAGACGGGCCGTTACGAAGCGATCGCCGAATTGCCCGGCTTCACGCGTGGGTTGTCGTTTTATGGACCGCTCGCCTTTGTCGGTTTGTCGCAGGTCCGCGAGTCGGCCGTGTTCAGCGGTATTCCCCTCGTCGAGCGGCTCGAAGAACGAACCTGCGGCGTGTGGGTCATCAATATCGAGACCGGCCAGACCGTCGGTTTTTGTCGATTCGAAGAGGCCGTGCAAGAAATCTTCGCGGTCGAAGTGTTGGTGGGGAGCCGGTTTCCCGACCTTGTGAATCACGACGCGGAACTCATCGGCCGGTCCTATGTGTTGGGTGACGAAGCCCTGGCCCAGGTCCCCGCGGAGATGCGTTCCGAGAATCGCCAGTCTCCCGCCTAAGCAATCCCCCCGCCAGTGGCTGAACGCCTCAGAACCACGGCTTGCGCCGGCGGCGATTCTTGTTATGCTTATACTTTTTTCCAGAGCGGAATTCTTCACCTTGGGACGGTGCAAATGAACGAGCAGCAGCGCACCGTTCTGATCACCGGTTGCTCGACCGGCATTGGCCGAGCCGCCGCGTTGATGCTGGCCGAACGAGGCTTTCGAGTCTTTGCCGGCGTACGCAGCGATCAAGCCGCCGCGGAATTGGCGGCGATGCACGAAGCCATTAGACCGCTGCAGTTGGACGTGACGTGCGATGACGCCGCCGCACGGGCCGTCGCAACGATTCGCACGGCGAGTCCCCAAGGTTTGCATGGGCTTGTTAACAACGCGGGAGTCGGACTCCCTTCCGCCGTGGAGCTCACCACGGCGGACGAATTGCGCACACTTTTCGAAGTGAACACCATCGCGCCGCTCCGCATGATTCAAGCCTGCCTGCCGTTGCTTCGAAAAACTGAGCCGCGGCAAGCGCGGGGGCGGATCGTCAATGTCACCTCGATGAATGGCTCCCTGGCACTGCCGATGGTGGGGGCCTACTCGGCGAGCAAGTTCGCCCTCGAAGCCCTCTCCGACACCTTGCGGGTCGAGTTGCGGCCCTGGCAAATTTCGGTGAGCGTGGTTCGCCCCGGCCAAATCCGCACGGCGATCTTTGATAAAGCCGGCGAAGCACTGGTGCCCCGCACGGCCGCCATCACCCCCGAGCTGCGCAGCGGTTACGAAAAGATGTACGCTCGGGGTTCCTATTTTAACAAGCGCGGCATCAAATCGCCCACTTCGGCCGAAGCGGTGGCCAAAGCGATTCAACACGCGCTCACCGCCCGCTTCCCGCGAACGCACTATCACGTCGGCGCCGACGCCAAGATAATGCAGTTCGCCAAGCTCTACCTCCCAACGAGACTGCTCGACCGCGTACTCGCCCGGGTGATGGGAACGTTTAATCGGCTGGACTAGTTCGCGTTGGGCTTCAGACCACCAAAATTACCAGAAAACAAGTTTGCAACGCAAAATCGATTCGCTTACAATTCCAAGCGTCTGCTCAAGCATGTCGCAAGGCAATGGGGGGAGCAGTACGGAACGCGAGGCATTTCATGGCAAACTCTGCTTGCCGGGTAAGCACTTCCCACTGGGAAGCGCCCTGCTGGGGATTGCTTGCGCACTTTTTAGTTCTGGGTCGACATTTCTCTACCAGCCTAGCTCAGTGGCTTTTTACTGAGTTGTCTTTTACTTTTCGAACGAATCGCTCCGAGCGATTTCTCTTGCGCACCAGAAACGCCGCTGTTCGTGACGTCGAACGGCGTTTTCTGATCACCGACGGCTTCTCGGCCATTCCATTGATTGCCATTCCTTCGATCTCTAGGCCCACCATTATTTCCGGTCGGCCATTATTCCCTGTTTTATTTCTATTATTTCTTTATTCTTATCGGAGGCTCTTCCCATGGCACGCTCTCGCCGCACTCGTGGCCCCGCCACCCGACACTCTTTTTGCCGCTCGCTTTATGCGCGTTCCATGCGCTGCGAACAACTCGAAGACCGCCGCTTTCTGGCGGTGCTGACGGTTACTACCGATCAGGACGTGGTCGATTTCAACGACGGCGTGACCTCGCTCCGCGAGGCGATCTTCGCCGCGAACACCGTCCCCGGCGCGGATGAAATCGTCTTCGACTTCGGCCACGACGGCCCCGCGACGATTTTGTTGACGCAGGGCGAGCTAAAGATCGAGGATTCACTGACGATTACGGGGCCCGGGGCAGAGTTGTTGACGATTGACGCCAGTGGAATCACGAACGTCGCAAGCAGCTCGGTATTCAATATTAGTGATGGTAACGTCGCCTCGGTGATTGATGCTTCGATCCAAGGACTTACGCTTACCGGTGCCCAGAATTCAGCCATCAGAAATCAAGGAAATCTTACACTCACTTCAATGACACTCTCGGGTAATAAAAGCATCGCTGGCGGGGCACTTTGGATGGAACCGGCATTCGGCTCCACTGTGATTAGCTTAAATATAGTTGATTCAACTATCGTCAATAACATTTCCACGGGCTCAGTTGGCGGGGCAATCTACTTTTTTGGCGACAGCGATCAAATGTCAATTCGAGATACGGTTATCTCTGGCAACAAAGTTGACTCAATTGACTCTGGCCGTGGAGGAGCTATTTTTATCGGTGGTTCCAGAAACCAAGTTGAGATCATCGATACGCGAATCGAGAGTAATTCCGCCCGGAATGGCGGTGGAGTCTATGTTCTCGGTTTTTTAAGCGGGGATGTTCGCATTGTCGATTCTGAAATCTTACGTAACACGGCTTGGTCTCTAGGGGGAGGCATCAATGCGCAAGTAGGCTATTTGCAAATCGAGAGATCAACAATAACCGAAAATATTGCAGTGAACGACTCACTTTCTGCCTCTGGAGGGGGGCTTTGGTTTTCCAGCGGCGGTAAAGTTGTTGTTAACGAGTCGACGATAAGTGGTAATTCAGCCACAGCTAGGGGGGGAGGAATAGCCGTTGATAGCGGTGTTCTATCC
>JBGTEU010000467.1:0-3118 GCA_041747595.1 Bythopirellula sp. | reverse complement strand
CTCAACATGCAATCACGTATCTCTGTCAATCCTCAGATTCATTTCGGTAAGCCCTGTGTGACGGGGACAAGAATTCCCGTGCAAAATGTTCTCGAACTCGTTCGGGAAGGAATTTCGTTTTCGCAGATCACTACCGACTATTATCCTGATCTCACCGAAGAAGACGTTCGAGCCTGCGTGCAGTATGCGATGGACGTCGTCGCCGTGGAAGATATTCACGTGGCACCGGTGCCATGAAGTTCTTGGCCGATCATGACGTGTATGCCGCGACGGTAAGGTTTGTGATTGCACTCGGGCATGACGTGGAAACGGCTTTTCATGTTGGACTCGCCCAGCACAACGATAGTGACTTGTTGAAGGTTGCCTAGGCGCAAAAGCGAATTCTTATGACTCGCGACCGTGATTTCGGTAATCTCGTATTTCTCAAGCAAAAAGGGTGCGGAGTTATCTATCTCCGCGTGCTGCCATCCACGCAGGGTGCGGTCCATCGAGAATTGCAACGCGTTCTGGAAAGTTATTCCTCGGGAGAGCTTTTGGGCTCATTTGTCGTCATTGAGCCCGGGCAGCATCGCCTCCGAAAACTTCCCGGCTAGGCAGGCGACAAAAATGCTGCTTTAAGGCCCCCGCAAGCGACTGTTGAAATCGCAGTTTCCGGCTACAATGAGCGTTGTGAAAATTTAATGTCCAGCCGATCTGCGATGTCGAAAAGGCATCGCAACCACGGAGGTCCCGCATGTCGGTATCCGCCACGGTGTTGCGTGAGCTACATCGTATTCATATTCAACTCAGCGATCTCAACGATCGCCTCGCCCGCGGTCCGCGCCAAGTCAAGGCTCGTCAGTCTAACGTGACCCAACAAGAAACGGCCCTTGCCGCCGCACAAGATCGAGTCAAGGAAGCCAAGAAGCTCACCGATCAAAAGCAACTTGATCTGAAAACGAGCGAACAAAAAATTCTTGATTGGCGCACCAAACTTAACGCCTGCAGCAGCAACCGCGAGTATCAAACGTTCGTCGAACAAATCGCCGCGGCCGAGATGGCCAACAGCGTGCTCGCCGACGAAATTTTAGAGGGAATGGAAAAAATCGACCAACTCGTCTTGGAAGTGAAGGAAACGGAGAACTCCTTGGCGGCGGTAAAGAATGACCTGCTCAAATTTCGTGATACGGTAGCAGCCGAGAGTTCCGTGATCAGTGGCGACGTCGCACGATTGGAAGCGGAACTCGCGGAGGCCGAGAGCAAGTTGCCGACTACGCTCAAAGACGATTATAAACGGGTGATTCGCGGCAAAGGGGCCGAGGGGATGGCGTCGGTGGAAGACATGGTCTGTCAAGGATGCGGCCAGCAAATCACGCTCAACATGCAGAATGATTTGTTGCTTTCGCATGCAATTTTCTGCAGATCCTGCGGTTGTCTGTTGTACCTGACGGAGTAATGGAAATCGGGGAGCATGGCTCTTTACATGCCACCCCGTTCCGCGCAACAATAATGGACATGGTTGGGTCTTCCGCGAGGGAGACCCATTTTGTTTGTGATGAGGCAGCAAAGTATTTTGGGTAAGTTCACGCCAATCTGGTGAGGCCGTTATGACCGACCGTATTCCCATGACTCGTACTGGATACGATAAAATCAAAGCCGAGATCTACGACTTGGAAAATGAGCAAATGCCCCTCATTGAAAAGCGCATCGGAGCCGCCCGAGCCGAAGGGGATTTAAGCGAAAATGCCGAGTACCACGGAGCTCGCGAAAGCCAAGGGCTCCTCCAGGCGAAGATTAATATGCTCAAGGACAAAATTGCTCATGCCGACATTGTCGACACTTCCACATTGCCCAAGGATCAAGTCGTGTTCGGCGTCACCGTCAAGGTGAAGGATCTCGACTTCGGCGACACCGAGGAATTCACGCTCGTCGGTGCCGGCGAAGAAGACTACGACAGCGGCAAGATCAACGTCACCAGCCCCTTGGCCCAGGGCCTGATCGGCAAAAAAGTCGGCGAGAAGGTCGAGATCGAGGTTCCCGCCGGCACAAATCGTTTTCAGATTCTTGATATTCATTTTGACGATTGAATCTGGGTTGGAAAATTCTCGCTAGGGTTCTCGTGGAAAAAGCAAATGGTTGATGGCAGGAACTCGTCTCTTCGAATTGGCATCGATTTGGGGGGCAGCGACGTCAAGCTGGGTGCAACCGACTTGAGTGCGGAAAAGGTGTTGCTCCCCGAGCTCGTCAAATGCCCAAGCCTCACGCAGGAAGGCCCGCAAAAAACCATCGGGCAGATCCTTGGTGGCATCCAAGCCGTGCTTGATAAGCTTGACGCCCAATGGAATGACGTCGCCGATATTGCCGTGACGGTCCCCTGCCCTTGTTCGAGCGATGGCCACATTCTCAATGTCCCGAATCTAGGCACGCCGGAAACAAAGCATCTCTGGGAAGTGCCGTTTGGTGATTTACTTGCTGAAGAGGTGCAAAAAACAGCGGGCAGCCCAATTCCGGTTTTCGCCTGCAACGACGCGAATGCCGCGGGGCAAGACGAAGATTTTGAACGTTTCGGCAACAGCACCGCTCCGCGGACCACGGTGTTCGCCACCACCGGCACGGGACTGGGGGGCTGCATCATCGCCAACGGCAGTGTGTTCTTCGGGCTTGGACAAGCCGCGGAACTGGGGCACATGAAAATCGCCGTCCCCGCCGTCTATGCCGAGCGGTTCGCCGCCGACCCATTTCCCACCTGCGGTTGCGGGGCCAAGCAATGCGTCGAATCGCGGGCATCGCTCTCGGGATTGATTCGCCGCATCACTTGGGCGCTCAGCGACGAAGGTGCCGCCGGGATTGGCAAAGATTTGAAATCGCGTGGCCAGGCAATCGACCCCGAAGTGTTTGCCCATTTGCAAACATTGCACAAAGAGGGTGCGAAACGTGCCGCGTACGAAGTGCGAACATTTGCCGACCAACTGAAAGATTCGTTCTGCCGCTGGCTGCTCGACGACTGGGCGATCATGTTCGGCGCTATGTTTGCGTCCGTCGCTCCCGTACTCCATCCTGATTTATTCATCGTGGGCGGAGGGCTTACCGAAATGTCGGACGAAGCGAAGGAATGGTTCCTCGGCGTCATCAAGGAATC
>JBGTEU010000466.1:0-3159 GCA_041747595.1 Bythopirellula sp. | reverse complement strand
AAAGCGAAACCGATCCCGCCAAGCTGCTCACGAGTTTTTTGGAGGCGCCCGTCGAGAGCCCCTTGAAGGGGATGCCGCTCACTTTGGCCGATGCAATTAAAAACTCGCTGTCACGTCTCGAACAGACGCAGAGGGTAGCAGCCTATTGGGAACTTTCGCAAGCGGCCGCCAATTATTACCTGGCACATAAAGAGCGGACCGAGCTCGCCGCTTTGCGGCAAGGGATTCTCCAGCCGAGTGCGGAGTGGGAAGCAAGCCGTCAGGCGACCGAAGCCCGTCTGCAATTGGCACTGGAGCGTGTCCGCGTCGCCCAACAATATCTTGCCCAATTGATGGCCAACTCCACGCCCGGTTTTTCGCCGCTGCCGAGCGACGTGCCTTACTGTGGAATTTACGAAACGCGTTACGCACAAATCTTTCAGAATCGTCCTTCGCCGCTCGCACAGCAATTGAACGAACTGTTGCCCCGTGCCTTTCGAGACTTAAGCACGCGAGCGCAAGAGATCGCCGACGCGCGCCAATGGATGTTTAAGGTGAGCGACACCCGCGGCCCCCAAACCGACGGCAACGAACTGTTGAAGGCCTACGAACTTTTTGCCGCGCGCCGGCGGATGTTTCTGGGCGCCGTCAAGGAATACAACCTGGCCATCCTCCGCTACACCGAAATCGCCACGCCGGGAACTCTCGAAACCGAACGACTCGTGGCGATGCTGATTCGCACGGGAAGCGCTCCAGGAAACACCTGGGACACGGAAGTACAAAAGGCAAATGCCGAGGAGGGGGTTAACACCAACGAATCTTCCCGCACCCGGCCGACGACCCCTGGCGTGGAAGGATGGAACGCCGTCCCGCAAAACAACGCCGAGCATTCGATTCTCGTGCCGCGGAGCTAAGGTGTCTTCCTGGGCGTTGTCCCGATAACTTGACTCTCGTTGTTTGCCAGCCTAAACTAGTCTTAGATTAGTCGGATTGGAGGATGTATGCCACTTGGAAGTGCATCAAGTGTCGGCGCCTATGAAGCGAAAACCCATTTTTCAGAGATCCTCGCCAAAGTGGAAGCTGGGGAAGAAGTCACAATCACCAAGCACGGAACGCCCGTGGCACGTCTCGTGCCGGTGAAAAAAACTTATACCCCCGAAGAGCGACAGGCGGCGATTGAGCGAATCATCAAACTTCGCGAAGGATTGACTCTCGGCGGCTTGAAAATTCGTGACCTTATCGAAGAAGGTCGACGATGACGCCGGCATTTGTCGTGGACTGCTCGCTAGCTCTGACTTGGCTTTTCAAGGATGAGACCACAGTTTCCTCCACGAAGCTTTTGGGGCGACTCAAAGCGGAATCGGCCCTTGTGCCCTCGTTATGGCTGCTTGAAATCGCTAACGTTATCGGCATTTCCGAACGTAAAGGACGCATCACTCCGAAAGAGTCGTCTGAGTTCATCGACCAGTTATCGAGGCTCGACATACAAGTCGAGCCCATATTGGCCGAGCAGGTCTTCACTGGTTTGTTGCCTCTTTGCCGAAGCCACGGACTCACGTCGTATGATGCGGTTTATCTCGACCTGGCGAACCGTCGGCAACTTCCTTTGGCCACGCTCGATGAGCCGCTCCGCAAGGCAGCGAAGAAGGCAGGAGTCAAACTGCTCGGCAAATGAGAACCTTGCAGTTTAGTCATGGCGGCATATCGCGTACAATGACGGCATGTCGACCGTCGAACTTTCTCTTGCCGCCCTCCCCATTGCCAAGCCATTCTACATCGGCCCGCTGCTTGTCGATCCGCCGATTTTGCAAGCCCCCATGGCGGGGTTCACCAACTATGCCTTTCGGCAGATTGTTCGTGAGTTTGGTGGCGCAGGGCTGCTGGCCACGGAGATGGTCAACGCCCGGGGGTTTGTCTGGCTCGACGAGCAAGAAGCGGAACACCCCGACCGTTTGTGGGGTGTGGCTGAGGAAGAACGGCCTCTTGCAGTGCAGATTTGGGATAACGATCCCGCAACGCTCGCCAAAGTCGGTGCGCGTCTCGCCGGTGATGAGTACGGCGTCAGCGTGGTCGACATCAACTTTGGTTGTCCCGTGCGGCAAGTGACGGTCCGAGCGCACAGTGGGTCGTATCTGCTGAGCCAACCCGAGCGGATGGGGCAGATCATCGAACAAGTCGTAGCCGCGTGTGCGCCGACCCCCGTGACGGCCAAGATTCGCCTCGGGTGTTCTCGCGACACGATCAACGCCATCGACATCGCTCAAGTCGTTGAAGGTGCCGGCGCGGCGGCGCTTACGGTGCATGGCCGCACGGCGTCGGATATGTTCACCGGCTCCGCCGACTGGGATCGCATCGCGGCGATCAAGCCGCATCTCAAACGGATTCCGCTGATCGGCAACGGCGATCTCGACACGCCGCAAAAGGTGGTCGACGCTTTTCGCCGCTACGAAGTGGATGGTGTAATGATCGCCCGGGCGTCACTTGCCAAGCCGTGGCTCTTTGCCCAAGCCGCCGCGGCGATTCGCGGGGAACCGATTCCGCCCGATCCGACGCTCGCCGAAGAGAAACAACTTTTGCTGCACCATTTCGATTTGGTTCGCGAACGCTTTGGCGACGAGAAAGCGACAATTCTGATGCGCAAGTACGCCTGCTGCTACGCCCAAGGCCGTCGCGGGGCACGGGAATTCCGCAAGCATGTGGCAACGATGCAAAGCCCGGCCGAGTTTCACACCATCGTCGCGGATTACTTTCCTCGCGAATGCGAAAATTAATCACTCGTCCCGATGCTCTGCGTCGGGACGCACGTCCGGACGCTCCGCGTCCATTCTTAATCCGGCAAGTCTGAGAATATTATTTAAATCACCGCGGAGCGGTGTATCTCCCGTCCCCGCGCGGAGCATGGGGACGAGTTGATGTGCTCCGCCTCCATCGAATTACCAATCAATTGTAACATCCAGCAATCCTGGCTGGCCCGCATAATTGCGAGCGCTCGAGTACCTCCAATTGAGGGGATCATCGATGTATCCGCCTCTTAGTGGGTTACTGTGAATGTATTCGATCTTCTGGGTCATAATTTCGTCGGAATCCATCTGCTGCGGATGATTTCCCTCTTGCCAGAACTGCAGGTCACGGTCGACCTTGTGTCGATCTTTATGGAATTCGAGCTGCTTGAGCATTAGA
>JBGTEU010000465.1:0-9138 GCA_041747595.1 Bythopirellula sp. | reverse complement strand
TACGAAATAATTCGAGATTCCAGCCTCGGAAGAGTCCGATGGCGTTGCAACAGCTACTTATGTATCGACTCTGTACAACGCTTATCACCGCAAAAACCGTGGGCAATCCTGAATCCAAGTGATTAATGGTCGAACTTCTCGAGCCAATCGCGACGCAGCTCACCGCTGGGGGAAGTTTCCCACTGCCGCTTACGGCATTTGAAAGCTTCATGCTGTTGAATGACCGAGACGAATACCCAATGGTATTCGAGACTCACGTAGACTTTTCTGGAGCCATCGATCGGGATGCCTTTGAATGGGCAGTAGAACAGACCTGTCGAAGACAGACCTTTTTCCATTCGAAGGTCGTCGGCCGCGCTTTTGGCTCAGCGAGCTGGGTTCGCTGCCCCGAATGGACACCGTCGATTCACTGGGTCTCGCAAATCGACGAAGCGGAGTTCCAGCCTCCGCAGGAAGACCGGCTACGTTCAGTCCCCTGCTTTCGGACCTGGGTCGCTAATAAGTCTGATTCGTCCCACGTGGTATTTCAATTCCACCATGCCGTGGTCGACGGCTTAGGAGCGCTGGAGTTTATCGGCGAGGTTTTGCAGCACTATCACGATTATCTGACGAAGCACGGCGAACCAATTCCTTTGCCAGCTTACGATCAACTCCCCCAGCGGGCGAATGTCACTAAAAGACCGAGGGTCCCCGTTTCGGCCATGAATCGGCTGCGATCTTTCGTGCGAGAAGCATTCATCGTCTTGCGCCAACGACCAAAACCGTTAATCGCGCCTTCAGCCGATCAGGAAAAACTGAATTACGGCGAACTTCTGACATTCGAACTCAATCGAGAAGAATTCGCTTCTTATCGGCGCCAGGCCACCCATCAGCAAGTGAGCGTCAACGATTACCTTATGATGCAGCTATTCGCCACACTTGCCGACTGGCAAAAAAAACATGGCGCAGGTTCTCAGGACAACTCTTGGCTGCGGGTCACGATGCCGGTGTCTCACCACCATCGTGTGCCCCGCACGTTACCGAGCTGCAATCGCATCAACTTTGCGTTTCTAACAAGACAAATCTCCGCAATTGCGAACCGATCCGCTTTGCTGGCGGGGATTGCCAAAGAGACACAACTGATTCGAGAATTCGAATTGGCGGACCACTTTGCCGCCACGCTGCAGATGGCCGGCCGAATCCCCGGCTTGATGCGCCGATTCACCAGCGAGAAAAAATGCTTCTCCACAGCGATCTTTTCCAATATGGGTGACATAGTTCGCCATTCACGAGTGCGGATTCCCCGGGAGGATGGGCGAGTTGTGGCCGGGGGATTGCGAATGGAAAGGCTCATCGCGGCGCCGCCCCTGCAAGCCAATACGCGTCTGGCGGTCTGTGCGCTTGTTTACGCGGGAAGCTTGTATCTGACCTTTCGCTTTGACGGACGGTATTTCAGCCGTGCCGCGGGGGCGGAATTCATCGCCAATATACGAAGAAACATGGAGGAAGCAGCAAACTCGCCAAAAAAGTGATTGCTGCCCGCGTGGAAAGATAGATAAAATGGCAGGTTCGGGCTGAATTGTATTTCGTCCTTAATCGAGAGACGTGACAATACTTTTGAACGGCTCACCACCCTCGTTATCTGCACCCCATGTCAGTCTCCATGCTTCCCGTTTCAGAACAGGTGCAATTGCACTATCAAGAACTTGTTCGGCTCGCCAGCAGCGAAACAGAGGCCGAACAATTCTTCGTGAGACTTTTGCAGTCGGTGATGACGATTATCCCCGACGTTGCCGCGGGGGCGGTTTGGATCGTTAAAAGTCCGGGTGCCCCCATGCAGCTTGTTTGCCAAGCCAAACTCAACGCCGCTTGGATCGACAATCAATCGCCCGAATCGCAGCGCCACGAAGCCCTCATCTCGCGAGTCATCGCCACCGGCAAACCCTGTGTGCTTCCCGCCATGGGTGCCGATGGTGCTTCAACGGCAGAGACTAATCCGTTCGCGGATCACTTGATGCTCGTCCCCGTGGTCCGCGATCAGCGCGTGCTCGGCGTGATCGAACTTGTCATCTTTGCCCACTCTCCGCTGGAACAACAGCAAGGCAATTTGCAAATTCTGGCGCGATTTGCCAGTCTGGTGGGGCAGTGGTTGGCAACCAAGTCGATGAAGCACGTCCAAAGACGGGGGGATTTGCTTTCACAAGTCGATCGCTTCGCCAAGGAAATCCACTCAAGTATCGACTTGCGCGAAACCTGCTATGCAATCGCCAATGAAACACGCTTGTTCTTAAAGTGCGATCGCGTGGGTGTGCTTACCGCGCGAGACAAACGCTGCAAGTTGGTCGCCGTCAGTGGGCAAGCGACCATCGATACCCGGGCGAGCCTTGTCGTCGCCCTGACCGAGCTCGTTCAGGCGGTGTTGATTACGGGGGAACCGCTGCTCTACGAAGGTCAGCCCTTGGACCTCCCTCCCCAAGTGGAAAAATTGCTCGAAAACTATCTCGATGAATCCTTCGCCAAGGGATTGCTGATCGTTCCTCTCGCCACGCCGGTCGACACCGAATCGATTCAGACCGGTATTTTGACCGACATCCGTGAGCCGACGCCGAATTCCGCTCGCTTGGGAGCCTTGGTGATCGAGCAATTTGAAGGGGACCAGGCAATCGCCGACGTTTCCAAGGAATATGATGCGCTCTTGGATCACATCCGTATAGCCCTGGGCAATGCTGTTGATCATCACAATGTCCCCTTGCTGCCGCTGTTGAACTTGGTAAGCCGCAGCCGCTCGCTAGTGAATTCGCGGAATCTCCCCAAAACATTATGGGTGGGGGGATTGTTGCTGCTTTTTGGCCTGGCCCTATGCTTTTGGCCGGCGGAACTACGGATTCGCGCCGGGGGTTCTCTACAACCCATCGAACGCCGCGATGTGTTTGTCGACGTACCGGGAACCGTGAAACAGGTGCTCGTTTCGCATGGGGAGCGCGTCGAGGTGGGCGACGTCTTGGCCGAGTTGGAAAACACCGACCTTGAAGTGCAACTGGCTGAAATCGTCGGTCAATTGCAGTCGGCCGAACAGCAGGCCCTCGCGGCGGAAAAGAAAATGGTCGACGATGCCGAGCTCAATACCATCGAGAAGCATCAATTGGCGAGCGACCGCCTCACCTTGAATCGCCACATCGACTCGCTCAAACAGCAGTACCGATTGCTGGAAGCCAAGCATAAATTACTCACCATCCGCAGCACGGCGGCCGGATCGGTGATCACTTGGGACGTCAGCGAGCGGCTGATGAACAAGCCCCTTTCCAAGGGGGAGATTCTGATGTCCGTGGCCGATTTGGAAGGACCCTGGGAACTCGATTTATTCATGCCCGAGCGGCGTATCGGACACGTCACGCAGGCGCAACAGGAGCTAAAGAAACCGTTGGATGTTGGGTTTATTCTGAGAACGAATCCCAGCGAGACAAAATTCGGCACGATCAAAGAGATTCATGCCTCGGCCGAGTTGCAAGAAGTGGAAGGGTTGGGGGTGCGGATCAAGGTCGACTTCGACGAACAGGACATTGCCAATCTCTACCCCGGCGCGGCGGTCGCCGCCGAAGTCCATTGCGGACGCCATGCGCTCGGTTATGTATGGTTTCACGAAATCTTTGAATGGGTTTACACGCACATCTTCTTTTGAAACTCTCCGCCAAGGCATTCCAATGATGATAACGCACAAGTTCCTCCGCCACGTGACTGCTCAAATATCGCTGTCAGCTTGCTTGATTCCCACGAGCGTCTTTGGGGTCGAATCGAACGGCGTGATCACTCTCATTGATTCCGTGAAAGTACCGGCGGAAACCGCGGGAGTTCTGTTGGAACTTTCGGCCAAGGAAGGCTCGCAAGTGTCCAAAGGTCAGACCCTGGCAAGGGTCGACAATTCCAAAGCGGAAATGCTCCATCGCATCGCCGATTTGGAACTCGAGATTCAACAACGGACCGCGGCCAACGACGTGAAGATTCGTGCCACCCAAAGCCAGGCCGAAGTGGCGGCGGCGGAATACGATGAATCGGTTGCGATCAACGAACGTGTCAGTCAGGCCATCCCCCAACTCAAGGTGCGGCGGTTGATGTTGTCGGCGGATCATGCCCGTCTCGAGGTGGAAGTCGCACAAATCCAGAGCGAAATTGACCGCTTGGGCGAACAGCTCAAGCAGGCGGAACTCGAGGCCAGCGAACAAGAGCTCCGCCGCTGCGAACTCCGGGCCCCGTTGAGCGGGGTGATCGTCGAAAGGTACAAGCACGCCGGGGAATGGGTGACGCCGGGCGAGGCTGTTTTGCGGATCGTAAGAATGGATCAACTTCGTATCGAATGGCTGCTGAAGGTTGCCGACGTGCCGCCCCATTTGGTCGAAGGCCGCGACGTGATCGCCGACGTCAATCTCGCCAAAGGCCAAACGCATCAGGTTCTGGGAAAAGTGAGCTTTGTCAGCCCCGTGGTCGAGCCGACGGACGAGTATCGAGTGTGGTGCGAATTTGATAACCCGGTCGATCCCGCGGGACATTGGCTGCTGCGGGCCGGCTTGGAAGCGACGGTTCGCTTCGCGGATACAAGCGCAGAACCACCCTCAAGTGAAGACGACAATTGATTCTTGCTCGCTGATTCATTATGTCGCGACTCCAACAAACCTTGGTCTCCACCGAAACGCGGCAGCTTCCCTTGCGGCTGCGCGCCGATCTGCAGGCTCGGCGGCATAAGTACCTCGGGTTAACACATTGGATTCTCAAAGATCCCGTAGGGATGAAGTATTTCCGATTCCAAGAAGAGGAGTACGCCCTGCTGAAAATGCTAGACGGCAAGAAGAGTTTGGAAGTGATTCAGCAGGAATTTGAAAAGCGCTTTGCCCCGCGCCGATTGCGGCTTGGCACCTTGCAGCAATTCGTATCCCGGTTGCATGCCGCGGGACTCATTTTGATGGATCGTCCGGGGCAGGGGAAACAACTCAAGGAAATGGGCGACCAAGCGACCGCCAAACAACGCCGTGCTGCGCGGGCCAATATCTTTGCGATCCGTTTCCCGGGGTACGACCCCGATCGGCTGCTTGAATTTCTCTATCGTTACACGGCGTGGTTTTTTTCGCCGCTGAGCGTCGCGGGAGTTCTGCTTGTTGCTCTTAGCGCCCTGGCAAGCATCGTCATCAATTTCGAGACGTTTTCCGCTCGCTTGCCCTCCGCGTCGCTCTTCTACGGCCCCAGCAATATGCACTGGCTGATTTTGAGCATGATCTTCTGCAAGATTCTGCACGAGCTCGGCCACGGATTGACGTGCAAACATTTTGGAGGTGAGTGCCACCAGATGGGATTCATGCTGCTGTTCTTTGCTCCCGCGATGTACTGCGACGTGTCGGACTCGTGGTTGCTGCCGCAAAAATGGCGGCGGATGGCGATTGGCGCCGGCGGAATGTACGTCGAAATTTTTATCGCCGGTTTGGCGACTTGTGTCTGGTGGCTCAGCGAACCTGGTTTGCTCAACAGCATTTGCCTGAGTCTGATGTTGCTCACCTCGGTGAGCACGATTCTGGTAAATGCCAATCCGCTGTTGCGCTTTGACGGTTACTTCATTTTGTCCGACTATATGGAAATTCCCAACCTGGCCCAAAAATCGCGCGACTTATTGCGGCATTTTTTGGTCAAATGGTGCTTGGGAATCGAACTCCCCCTCGGCAGGCAGATGTCGGCCCCCGGACAGGTGTGGCTCTTGGTATATGCGATTGCCTCGGCGATTTATCGTTGGTTCGTAATATTCGCCGCTTTATGGTTCCTTCATACCGCGCTGGAAGCTTACGATCTGGAGGTTCTGGGGAGAATCGCCGCGTTCATCGGTTTAAACGCACTGCTTGTATTCCCACTGTGGCAAACGGTCAAACTTCTTTATGTCCCTGGGAGAATTTCTCAAATGAAAACTCGGCGGGCGCTTATTTCCTCCGCGCTGGTTGCTACGGCGGCACTTTTCGTGTTCGCGGTGCCGATGCCGCGATCCGTTCAATGTCCGGCAATTATCGCCGTGCGAGAGGCCGAGACGGTTTATGCCCGCGTGCCGGGAAAACTCGCGACGGTCGCCGTCGCTTACGGCGAGTCGGTTGCGGCAGGCAGCGAGTTGGCAACGCTCGCCAACGACGATCTGGAATTTGCCATCGCCGAGCTCACCGGTCAGGTGGAGGAGCTCGAAGCCCAAGTCCAAGGTCTCAATAAAGAGCGGCTCGTCTACCAGGAATCCGGGCGACGCATTGATTCGGTGAAAGAAACGCTCGCGATGGTTAAACAGCAATTGGCCGAGCGGATCAAGGACCGCGACCTGCTGGTTCGCAAGTCAACACGCGATGGAATCGTCCTGCACGCGCCGAGTATCCCCCGCCGGAAACTCGCCAGGAACCAACCGTCGTCATCGGGCGATCCCCTTGAGCCCCACAATTTGGGAATGCATTTGGCGGCCGACGACGTGTTGTGCCAGATCGGCGATCCGCAACAGTTGGAACTCATCATTCTGATCGACCAATCCGCACGGGAACTCGTGGGAGTGGGAGCCAAAGTTTACGCCTGGCCGGCCAGCACGCCGTTCCAGGCGATCACCAGCGAAATCTCCGAGATTTCTCGCTCGGAAACGGTCATCGGCCCGCGGAGTTTGGGCCACAAGCATGGCGGCAGCGTTGCAACCCAATCTTCTCAATCGGGCGAAGAAACACTGCTGACCGCGACTTATCAAGCCCGCGCGCCGATCGACAACCGAGCGGGAACGATCCTGGCCGGCTTACGTTGTCAGGTGAAAATCCAAGCTCCGCCACAAACCTGGGGCTTGCGTCTCTGGCGATGGGCCGAGGAAACTTTCCGCTTCCGTGCTTAGTGCGATGCCGGGTTTACTCGCTGTAACTTCCGAACCGCCGCCCGTCGACCGTTTGAGAAAACCCACAAAAGTACTGCGCACAGTAGTGTCGATGGCTCGGGGACCACGACGTTTGCCGTCAACCCAGGGGCAGGCAAACCGTATTGGGCTTGGAAGATTTCCAAATCTTCAGCGGTGACATTGCCGTCGTGATTGGCGTCGCCGTTGCTATTATCCTCTTGATCGGCCAATCCGAAGCCTCTCTGCCAGATGAGAAAGTCTCGGCCGTCGACGTTGCCGTCACCATTGAAATCGGCCGAGTCGGCAGGCGGCTCATCTTGGACGAAAAAAGGTTGCAGGACCCCCATCACCGGACGATCCGCCTGATTGGGTTGACCCAAATTCGTCGGTTCAATTGTGAACCTATATTCTTGCCACCAGGGTCCACCGGCCCACCAAGTCCAGCCCAGCCAGACGTCATCGTTGTTGGCCATGTAAGTAAGCATATTGTTGAGTGCTTCGTCGCCGATCCCCGCTCCGATGGTCGAATTGGCAACTCCAAATTCCCCAAGAAAAGCCTTGCGATTGTTATCGCGTAGCCAATTCGTGATCGCGACGAGACGCTCCTGGCCAATGGTCGCACTCACGATGGTGGAGGTCGTCCCTGAAGAATCGTTGTCCAAATATTGATGAACGTCGAACGCAAAGTTGTTGGCCGGATCAGTAATGGCTCCGATAACGCTAGCGTTCGAGGTGCCGTACCAGTTTTGCAACCAACTGTGGGCGCCGGTCCAGCCGTTGCCGGGGACCAGAATAAGATTCTCAGCTCCGGTTGCTCGAATGGCATTAATGGCCCCTTGAGCGGCCGTTCCCCACTGTTCGGTCGGCATCGAATTGGGCTCGTTCATCAGGCCAAAGATGACTTTGTCGTTGTCTTTGAATTCGTTGGCAACGCGGGTCCAGAAATCGTTGAACGAGGAAGACGGCAATGCCACGCTGCCAATCACGTTGCCGAAATAGCGAGCATAGTTGTGCGGATCGAGCACCACGTGGGCCCCTTGATCGGTCGCGTAGGTAACAATGCTTTCCAGTCGCGACAGCTCGGTCGCGTTGAGCGCGGCGTTCTGCGATTGCTGCAGCCGTTCCCAACGAAACGGAATCCGGAACGTGTTCATGCCCTTCCCCACGTAGTAATCAACTTCCTGAGCAGTGGGGTACGTGTAATGAATGTTGTAGATTCCCGGCAGGTTGCCTTCGCCAAAGTCCGCGCCGGCCAGGTTGGTTCCCGTGTAAAGCATCTGTGCGTTTGCGCTGGTCGACGCGCTAACCGCCGCGGCGAAAACGAATACCACGATTCCCCAGGTGAAAATCGTCTTAAAATTGCGTTCCATGAAAAGACCCGCCTATTGAGGTTTAATAGTACCAATGCGGTGCGCGAAAAGGTCGGTTACTTGCCGGTTTGTGCGACTTCGTTGAACGATTGGGGTTCAATGAAGCCTGCCAGGGCGTAGATTAGGGCGCCATTCCAATTGATGGCGATTTCGTTGGTCTGATAGCTTTCTTGATCGTCTTGCCAGTCGCGTGCCCCCGGCCAGCCTCCTCCAACCAGGTAACCGGGCCAAGGTTCCGCGAAGCCATTAATGCCATTGCGGCGATCATGGGGATGGCGCGGCGGCTCGATGCCGATACCCGTCACGAACGAACGTCCATAATAATTTCGCCCCAAGAGGTGGTCAATCGCGGCCAACGCGGCGGCCTGATATTGGGGATTGGGCCGCAGTTGATCGGCAACGTGCAGCACCATCGCCAAACGGGCTACCGTGCCGTTGCAGCCCCAGTAGTAGCGACTCCCCAGTGGCCGCGCATAGCCGTGTCCTTGCGTCGTTGCGACGATCTCATCGGCGACCTTGAGAATGTCCTGCCTCACGCGGTCCACTACCTCGGGAGAACGGCCCGGACGACTCGACGTGACATACGTAAACATGGCGAGATTGCTGACGTCGCTCCAATCCCAATTGAAATCGACAATCGTATCCACGGCCTTACGTTGCTCAATTTCTTTGAGCAGTCGAGTTTCAAATTCTTTCAGGTAAACTTCGTCGCCCGTGGTTACCCAAAGTTCTACCGCGGCCCACTGGCGATCATCGGCGTCATCCGTCGTGTAGCCCCCGGTCGAAAAGCCTTTCTGATCGGCGGGATGATTGCCCGGATTGTCGGTCAGAAACTGCTGGCTTTTCTTCGCGGCAGCCAAGCATTTCTCTGCAAATTGCGGATCAAACTCGCGGAATGCTCGTGAAGCG
>JBGTEU010000464.1:0-4439 GCA_041747595.1 Bythopirellula sp. | reverse complement strand
CAGCAACGAACTCGCGCAAATCGGCCCCCGCGATAAAATTCCCCGGCTTGCCGGATTGAATCACGAGTCCCGCCAGATTGGGGCGAGTCTCCGCCTGATCAAGCAATTTGGCGAAATCGGCGAGTGTTTCCCGCGACAGGATGTTTACTTTCTTGTGGGGATCGTTGATCGTGATCACCGCCACGTCAGCGGCGGGAAAATCAAGCGTGAGTATGGAATTCGCCATGGGAGCAGTGCTCAAGGAGAAATTGCGGCCGCCAAAAAGCTGTCGACGGCGACTCGCGCGCCGGGTATCGTGTCATTCTATGGAAACAACCTCAAACAGCCCAGACGTGCGTAGTTGTTGCCCCACCGGCTCGCGGTGGAAGTTTCCCGTGATTCTGGCACTGATATTGTTGGGAATGTTGCTTTGGAATCGGAATAAGCTGGAAAGCCCGACCGTCGAAGTGCAACCAGGGGAGGTCCAGTGGACCCCCAGCGAGCAACCGGCCGGCGAAGTGGTTCGCTTGGAAATCGACTTCGGCAACGGGGCCAAGCGACAGTTCGAGGCTTTGCCCTGGCGAGCCGACATGCCCGTCGAGGACGTGATGTTGGCGGCGCGGGAGTTCCGCCCCGGGATTCGTTATGTGCAGATTGGCGAGGGAGCGGGTGGTTTTCTCACGGAATTGGAAGGGCTCAAGAATGAAGGGGCCAGCGGCCGAAATTGGCGATACGAGGTGGCCGGCAGCCCAGGTTCCATGAGCTTTTGCCTGCAAAAAGTCGCCGCCGGAGAACTGGTCCGCTGGAGGTTTGCTGGCGAAGCCGATGATCTGTAGAATAGGCGGTTTACAGAAACTAACCCGCATCGAGCCCGTTGGCCGCAAGTTTTGAGGAACCTACCCCATGACAAATCGAGATAACCTCCGCGATCTGAGCGTCTTTTTGCTCCTGACGGCCATCGGCGTCGTGGGTCGCTGGGTACAGCCCGATTGGCACTTCACTCCCTTGATGGCGGTGACGGTGCTGGGTGGGTTTTACTTTCGTTCACTGTGGGTGGCGGCGTTGCTGCCGATATCGATCCTCACGATTTCCGATTTGGCCCTCGACGCGCACGACAGCATCGCGGTTCAAATTTCGGTTTATCTGATGATGATCGTCCCACTCGCGTTGGGACGTTGGGCCCGCCGCAGTGAGGGTTGGCGCAGTGCTGGCTGGAATGGGGCCGGCTGGGATACTGCTGGTCAGGGCATCTTGTGCGGCGTGGTTCCCGCGACGGCCTTTTTCGTTGTGACCAACTTCGTCCACTGGGCCTCGACGAGCATGTACGGACACACCTGGGCGGGACTCATGAACTGCTATGCGGCGGCCGTGCCGTTCTATCGCATGATGCTCGCGGGCGACCTGTTCTACTTGACGCTGCTGGTGGGCTGCTTCGCCTTGGCGAGCGGCAGTTCTCCTGAACTCGTGCGAGTGCGCGTCAAGAAGTGACTGCTATGTCATCCCGAGAGAGGCTTGCTCCGCCTCCGGCGGACGGAACTCCTTTCGGAATGACATTCTTCTGCTAATTGCCCGCGAAGCCGGGATCATCATCCGCGGCGTCCGTTTCGGCGGCTGCGATCGGCTTACCCCAGCTTTGGATGAGGGTCTTCAAGCTCGCCTCGAGTTCGATCACTCGGCTGCTAACGTCCACTTCCGTGGCATTCTTGTCATCCATGAATTGCATGAGCGGCTTCATTTCAGCGATCAACGCTTCGACCCGATCCTTGGCATCATCGGCCAAGCCGGCTCTTAGGGAGCTGCTTCCCAAGCCAATGCTGTAAAGCCGCGCAAACAATTCCCGGCGCTCGAATCGTGGGCTGGTGTCTTCTTCAGCGCCAAAACGGCCCCCGCCATAACCACCTCCGCCATATTCGCCGCCGTAACCGCCACCACCACGCCGCCCGCGACCGCCGCCACCGTATCCACCCGACCGCATCGTATCGAAGTTGCCTCTGCTAAGGGCCTCTTTTTGATAATCCCGGGCCAGTTTCGCGGCGTTGGTGACCACGTCGAGCGTGAGTTGCGCGAGCGCATCGGTCGTCGCATTGCCATCGATATCCGCCCCAGTGGTGTACGTAATTTTCTTGAGGGCTTCGGCAACTTTGCAGCGGTCGTCGAGCCCGGTCTTGGCATCCGCGATCAGGCCGGACAGCGCGGCTTGCACTTCTTTGGTGGGGCCCTTGGCATGTTGATTGGCGAGTACCTGGGCAGCCGCGCTGCGAACCCAATCATGCACTTCCGGTTCGACGTCTTCGGGTGCCTTGCTGGTAATCACGCCGAGCATCGCCTTGGTGAGGCGCTCGCTAAGTTGCGGGTTGATACCGTAGCGAGTGTGTCGTTCGAGACCCAACAGCGCCCCGAGTTTGACCGATTCCGGCACGGGAATTTTGTTGAACTCTTCTTGTTCGACAAGTTCCAAAAGTTCCAAGGTGGCCTTGGCGTGGGGAACAGGTGGAGCCGTCGGGGTACCCAATTGTTGATCGAGATCCCCCAGCATCAATACGGCATTGTAACGCGAGGCTGGGTGGTAATTGCCACGCGCCAAGACCCGCGCCACGTTGAACGTCATATCAATGAGATATTGTTGCGAAGCGGGATTTGCCGCCTGGGCGATACTTTTGAATAAATCTCCGCGCGCCTTCGACAAATTCCCCAGATCTTCGGCAGCAGTGCTCGTCATGAGTGGAAAATAGTACTGCTTGAGAAATTTATCGATGTCTTCCTGGCTCGCGCCGAAGCCGGCCGGATTACGCAATGCCGTGACGAACACCATTTGAAGTCTCTTGCCCTCGCGGACGTCGAGCTTAATGGGGATCGTATCGTATCGCTGCGCATGCACAGCCGAGGCGAGAATGCTCGACACCAAAGCGACGGCGCAGAAGAGCGCGGAATGACGAGACGAAACGACTCTGTTTCGCAATGCGAACATAGCCTCTGTTCCTTTTAGGTTACTAGTTCCGATATGTTCCTGGATCGCAGGGCCGCGAACCCAACGGCCTAGCGTGCCCCGACGGCCTAGCGTGCGATCTCTTCCATTCTAAGGTTGCCGAGGTCCGCCGCAAAATTGAAGTTTCCGTCGGGATAAGCCAATAGTCCACAACCCATTACAGGAAAAGACGTTACCGTGGCCGTTCCTTTTCAGAAGAGCCGCGGTATGTCAAGCTACCCTCTTCGTTTCAGGAGATTTCCGACCCATGACGCTACTTTACACCTCTCCCAAATTTTTGGATCACAAGACCGGCGTTCATCCCGAATGTGCGACCCGCTTGGAGTATATCACCGCGCGGCTCGATCAGGGGGGACTCACCAAACGCTGTACGGAACCCACTTGGCAACCCGTCAGCAAGACACGATTGGGCTCGATTCACACGGCATCGATGATTGACGATCTCGCAGGGCTGGCCGAGGGTGGTGGCGGATTAGTTGATGCCGACACCGTGGTGGGGAGCGAATCGGTCGACGTGGCGAAACTGGCCGCGGGGGCGGTCTGCGATGCGGTCAGCCGAGTGTTGGCCGGCGAGGATTCGCGGGCACTCTGCTTGGTGCGACCGCCGGGGCATCACGCCCTTCGCGAGACCGCGATGGGTTTTTGCCTGTTCAACAATATTGCCCTCGCCGCGCAAACCGCGCTCGAGAGCGAAGTGCGTCGCGTCTTGGTCATCGACTGGGACGTACATCACGGCAACGGCACGCAAGCCATTTTTTATGACGAGCCGCGGGTCGGGTTTTTTTCCGTGCATCGCTGGCCCTTTTATCCGGGAACCGGCGCGGCGGGCGAAACCGGCACGGGCAAGGGATTGGGAACCACGCGAAACCTGCCGATGACTTTCGGCACCCCCCGCAGCACGTATCGTGAGTTGGTAATGCGCGACCTCGAGGATTTCGCCGCGCGGATGAAGCCCGAGCTGGTGCTGGTGAGCGCGGGTTTCGATGCCCACCACAGCGACCCCGTCGGTTCGTTGGGGCTGGAGGTCGAAGATTTTGAGTGGCTCACCACCGCGGCGGTCGACATTGCCGACAGCTACGCGAATGGCCGCTTGGTGAGTACTCTCGAAGGGGGCTACAACCCACCCGTGCTGGCCGATTGCGTCGCCACGCATCTGGAGGTGCTGCTTGCGAAGGAGTGAACGCCCAGGGATTGCACTCCCTGGGTCTCACGGAATCTCAAACTCTGGCTTGGGCGGGAGCTCGAACTTCGGCATGGGGACGCGAATCACGAGATCGCTCTGGTTGTAATCGAAATTCTCATTTTCCTCAGCAACCCATTCACCAAAATAAATTTCGCCGCCAGCATCCGTGCCCCCGTCGTCTGTGCCATTGTCGAACACGCTATACAGCAGATATCCCCCGTCGGGCTTGCGCTCGTAAATGAACGGATTCCCTGAATAGAGATCGTTTGGCACCTTATCGAGCACGCTCGG
>JBGTEU010000463.1:0-5183 GCA_041747595.1 Bythopirellula sp. | reverse complement strand
GCCACGATCAACCACCCTGCCCTCTCGGCAAGTTTGTTGAAATTCTATTGGTTCCGCCTCGCTGATATTGCCGTGCCCCTGGCGGTTTCGCTGAGCTTGGGTTCGATGATTTTGTCGCTAAGCCGCAAGCGGAGCGTAAAGTGGGCCCTGTTTTTGGCGGTTGTTGTCCCCGGCTGTTTGCTCTTGGCGACGGCAGGCGGGCGTACACAATCTGCGCTGATCATCGACGATCGCGAAACTCGCTCCAAACTCGGTTGGCAAGACGTCTGCCAATGGGCCCGCGAGCATACGCCTTCCGACGCGCTGTTCATGGTCCCCCGGGGGGCCGGCACGTTCCGCTGGTATGCCCAGCGGCCCGTGTTTTTCACTTGGAAAGACGTGCCGCAAGACGCCGCCTCGCAAGTTATCTGGTGGCGACGTCACCAGGAAGTCTATTTCGGAGCCGTGGATGAATTCGGCAATGTCGGGCTTTATGGCTCGCTGCAAGAATTGGGGAGCGACCGCCTTCGCGCTCTCGCCGCCAAGCATAAGATCGACTACGTGCTCACCAGCGAATACCCGCCCCTGCGGCTGCCGGTGGCTTACGAAAATCCGTGGTATAAGATTTACGACTTACGACAATCACCTAAACCCGAATAAATTTGGTATGCAAGATTACCCTTTACCCACCTTGCCGCTATGTGCCGTTGTCTTTGACCTCGACGGCCTGATGTTCAATACCGAGGAGCTTTACCAAGAAGTCGGCAGCACGCTGCTTGCCCGCCGAGGCTGTGAGTTCACCCCTGAA
Organism: Bythopirellula sp.; assembly: GCA_041747595.1. Taxonomy (GTDB): domain Bacteria; phylum Planctomycetota; class Planctomycetia; order Pirellulales; family Lacipirellulaceae; genus Bythopirellula. The sequence goes on along the minus strand of JBGTEU010000463.1, from coordinate 4,396 downwards.
CTGCTCAACGAAATGATGGGACGCCAATCGGCAAAAGCTTTGCAGATCATGATCGACTGGAATAATCTCAACGACACGGTGGAAGTGCTTGCCGCCGAGTCGATGGAAGTCATGTTCGAGCTTTTGGGCACACGGCTTTCTCCCATGCCGGGTTTGATGGACTTGCTCGCGGCGCTGGAGAAAGCAGACATCCCCAAAGCCATCGCCACCAGTAGCGGCCGCGAGTTTCTCGATCGCGTGCTCGACCAGACCGCGCTCGCCGAGCGGTTTGCCTTCACGGTCGCGGGGAACGAAATCGAGCATGGCAAACCGGCCCCCGACATCTACTTGCTAGCGGCCGACAAGCACGGCTATCGCCCGCAAGAAGTGCTCGTGCTGGAAGACAGTCAAATCGGCTGCCAAGCCGCGGTCGCCGCCGATACCTACGCCGTGGCGGTCCCCAGTGGCCACTCGCACACGCACCAATTCCCGGGCGCGAAATTCGTCGCCAACACGCTCGCCGATGAACGGATCTATCGAGCTTTGGGGATCACATGCAGCTAGCACCGCGATTTTCACTCACCCCGCATGTGGCCGCCGGTCGATGCAAGAAAAGTACGCTTTTCTGGTGCGTCTCGCGCGCACCGTTCGCTCATGGCTTTGAGGGGGGAATTCTTGCCATGGATCGTGGAAAATATGCCTGCGCACTGTTGGTGCTGCTGGCCGCTAGTGGATGCCACATGTGTCAGAGTTACACCGACTGTGCGCCGGTCGTGCTCGACGGACCCTATTCGCACGTCAGTGGCCGAGCTGGTTCGGTGCTCTCGGGATCGCCCATGCCGCTGCCCGGCGTGGCTACTGCGGATCCTGAGCCAGCGGCAGTTCCGATTCCGATAACGGAGTAGCTTCGGCGGCCTCGGACGAGGGCTCCGCCGTGACGGCGTGTTCGTCATTAAATGCCGTCGGATCGAAGGGATCGGGCGTCGCAGCGGCTGGATCGGAGCCGTTGAATTTCTGCTGCGCGGAACTGTTCATGCCCACCACAATTTGGGCCAGTCGCGGTTGGTTGTCGTCTTCTTCCGAGGGCGTTTGCTTCAACACAAGCTGCGTGACCCACGCCCGCAGAATCTCGAGTTGATGGGGTGTCAACGCTTTCGACTGTTCGCCCCCCACGACGCCGTGAGCGGCTGCACCCAGTACGATCAAGCGACTTGCCTCGGGATCCGCGAAATCAATCGTTGCGATCACGCTGGAAAGATTCCGCTGGATCAACTCGGGGCTCCCCACCCCATCGAGGGCAGTGCGGTCGATCCGCAACTCATGCGACGAATTCGACGCGTGGCAGCCCCCCGTCGCGCACGAGTGAACCATCATCGGTTGGATTCGCTTGATGAACTCCGTGCGAGCCCAGGGTGGAACCTCGCTAGATGCTGCGCCGATGTGCGCCAGGTTGGCGGTGGTTTGCACGACTGCTTGGGAAACCGCCGGCCCCGGTTGTGGCTTACGCAGTGCCAGCTCCTGGGCCTGCTCGAGTTGCCGTTTCATTATGCCAAGCAAATGATGGGACGGGTCGATGGCCCGCGCGGCCTGCAATTCGCTCGTCGCCTGGGTGAACAATTCTTGCTGCAAACACCACCGCACCATTTCCAAGTGAGCGTCCGCCGTGGAAGGATTGGCAATGCGACGCGAACGGCGGCGCGAGTAGGCCTCTTCCATCGTTAGGCAGAAAAAATCGACCTGATCGATGCGGATCTGCAACTTTCCCTTGGCGAGCAACACCCGATAATAATCGCCGTCGAGGAGGATCTCCCCGGCGATCACGCTCCCGTTGGCGAGAAGCAACAACCCCTGTTGCGGGGTAGCGCCCGCCAACTCGGCAGCGGTGGCTGTTGGGGCAACGCTCAACGGCAAAGCGCACGCCAAGAGAAAAACAAGCACGCGGGGCTGGAATCGGGGGATCATTGTGCGGGGAAACTACGAAACCTCGGCAATGGGGTCAAGGTAATTGAGCGGTGGCAACGCCTAGAACCCCAGAAAATCGACGTTACAATGGAACGTTTGGTCAGCAACTCCGTGCCACCAGCTTCCGTGACAAGGATCGTGGTGTGGCTTCCTCACCTTGCCAACGCCGCCAGGTTTTTTACTCCGGCCACGTGCAAGGGGTGGGCTTTCGCTATACCGCACGCCGAATAGCCGGCAGATTTGCCGTCACCGGTTTTGTGCGAAACCTGCCCGACGGGCGGGTGGAACTCGTCGCCGAGGGTACCGCGGAGGAACTGACAGCATTTTTGAACGAGGTGGGTGAACGCCTGGCGACCAACATCCGTAGCACTGCTGTCGACCGCCGTCCTGCAAGCGGCGAATTCAGCAGTTTTGAAATCCGCCATTAATTACCGCCGCTGATTGGCGGTCTTCATCTTTTCCACAACCGAGCATTAGTATTTTTCATGTCGAACTTATCCATCTGGCTCAAACCGATTTGGCTTCTCTCGCTGGGCACGACCGCGGGGCTGTTGGTACTCGTCGCCTTGTGGGGCCTCCTCTATTTGGTCAATCGTCGCGCGGCCGTGGCCGTCGGCGTCGCTGTTAAAGAGAGCATTTTGCTGCCGGTGACTTACACGCTGGCCACGCTGGGAATCCTTGCGCTGTTGGCGACTCCCACGATGACTCCCGGCGAAGTGCTCAATTCGCTCCAACGACTCAATCAAGTCGGTAGTATTGAAAAACCAATCACCGTTCCCGCGTCGGCGGTTGACGAACCACTTGCGATTTCGTTCCATGCCGACGAATTGCAAAGCTATTCCATCCAAAGCGAACAAGACGTTGCCGTGAATGCCGAGAAGGGCAAGGGCTACGTCGAGCCGCTGTTGCAAGTCGAGGGAAACCAACTTTACCAATGGTCGCCGGGCAGCAACTTGCCTCGCGGTTTTGACGAAAATGTGGAAACGCTCTACTTCACCAACGACAGCGATCTCCCCAGCAAGGTGATTGTCACGTTCAACAGCGACGTCGAAATGCCTGAAGTGCATTACTTGCCCACGGCCGCGTTGAGCGTCATCGCGCTCTACCTGGGATATTTGTTGATCAATCTGTTGGCCCCGCGGGCTTCGATTATTGCCGCGGCAACCGCGAAGGAAGCGATCTCACAACCTTTGTTCATGCTGTTGACCGGCATCGGCATCGCGGCACTCTTGCTCTACATTTACGTGCCGTACAACACGTTCGGCGAAGATGTGAAGATGCTCAAGACCTCGGGCATGACCACGATCAAGGTGCTAGCGATTATCTTCGCACTGTGGACCGCCAGCGTGTCGGTCGCCGATGAAATCGAAGGCCGTACTGCGCTCACCGTGCTTTCCAAGCCGGTCAGCCGCCGCCAGTTTATCCTCGGCAAGTTCCTGGGAATTGTGTGGCCCATTTTGCTGATGTTTTTGATCCTGGGTGCCGTCTTCTTGCTCACCGTGTCGTACAAAGTCGTGTACGATGCCCGCGAGGCCGCCAAGCAAACGCCGCTCTGGGAAGAATGTTTTGCCGAAGTGGTGCGGATCGTCCCTGGCTTGATTCTCGCGTTCTTCGAGGCGGTGGTCATGGCCGCCATCAGCGTGGCGATTTCGACCCGGCTGCCGATGCTCCCCAATTTGGTGATTTGCGGCTCGATTTACGTGCTCGGCCATTTGGCTCCGCTGATCGTGAAATCGTCGGTCGGCGAGATTGTATTCGTGAAATTCATCGGGCGTTTGATCTCGGTCGTGCTGCCGGTGCTCGATCATTACGAGATCGAGGGGGCCATCGCCGGCGCCTCCTCCGTGCCCACCGAGTATCTGCTGATGGCGGCGCTCTACAGTTTGCTCTACTGCGGAGCGGCGATGCTGCTTGCGCTCATCTTCTTCGAAGACCGCGACTTGGCGTAGCCACCCGGAAAGTCATTCCGAAAGGAGCCCCGCGACTTGAGGAATCTGGACTCATGTCTCACTCGTCTTCAATTCGTGGATGTATTGCAAGCCAGATCCCTCGCGTCGTAGCCATAAAAAATAAGAGCTGGCCCTCGGGATGACATTTTTTCTATTTTCTGCGTGAAAAATGCGCAAAGGACGACTATATTTGCCAACGGCGGGAATTCGACCAAGGAGTGTGATCGATGGAAAAGGCCAAAACGCGACTGTTTGTTTCCCTGGCGCTTCTTGCCGTGCTAACTCGCCCGGTCGCCGCGCAAACCGCTGATCCCACCCCCCCCTCGACCGACATTCTCACTGAAGACGAGTGGACCAAAGTTGAGGAATCGGTGGATCGCTCATTGGCGTGGCTTGCCAAGCAACAGCAACGCGACGGCTCGTTGGATGCCGAAAGCCATTCCAGCGACAACAAGTTCGGCAACGTCTACACCACCTCGCTGATGGTGCTTTCGTTGGGGGCTCCC
>JBGTEU010000462.1:0-5460 GCA_041747595.1 Bythopirellula sp. | reverse complement strand
ATGAGCTTGCTCTGCGTAAGTCGAAAAGTTTTTAAGATCGTGCGGAGATTGAGCATGCGTATCAGCAGGAAGTTGAGTTGTGCAACAAAAGCCGAGCACTAAGAAAATCCCGACCAGCGGGGAGAATCGGTTCATGGTTTTTCGAGCTTTCAGTTTTAAGAGTTCTTGCTCACGAAAACCTCATATTCTGCCTGTGCGAGCAAGAAAAATCCAGGCCCAGGCATTCGCAACATTTGCTTGAAAAGAGGAAAACGAAGGCAAGAAACAGGTTTCTCAACCCGCTGGACACTGGGGCATGTTGGGAGGCCGTAAGAGAACTCGCCCGAAGGCGTGGCTGCAACATCGCGGTGGGAACCACTGTTGCCCGCGTTCTCGAATCCGCCGCCGCAGTCAAGACTTGAGTGGCGACAAGGCTCAAGTGGTGCAAGCCTTCGGAGGGACAGAGCTTGTTCGCCGCGGCTCTGACGAAGAAATCAAGGAAGAATACCGCTTCTACAGCTACGGCGACGCGATGTTGATTTTGTAAGCCGGGTCGTCGCGTGGCCTCTTCACCCTGTTTGGCACATCGTTTGGCCCGATGTTTTTTTATATCTCATTTCAAGACTGCCAACTTGGTCAAGACGGTCAAGACGGTCAACATGGCAGGCACATTTTAGTTCGGTGTCATGAGCTTGGCCTGTTTGCCTTGTTTGGCCGCGCGATTTTCATTGCCAGGTTGGCAGTGCATTTTCGCGAGATCGCATTCGCGAATTTGATCATCCGGCGTCGCGGTGTGAAATATCCCGTGCTTTTCCGAAGGGGCCAAAGATATGCTTGTTTTTTCCCAAGGGGCCAACATTTGCCGAAGCGGCCAAGATTTTAGGGGGGGTCCATGAAAGGGGGAAGGCGGAGGGCGGAAGGGGTAAATTCAACATCAGCGCGCAACGGTAGCGCACAGGTCGATCACGACTGTCTGGCTAATAGCTGACGGCTAACAGCTATCGGCTTTCTCAATTATCAAAGAACGCTGCCAGTATTTCATGGCGTGAGTACACGCGATGGTGCTAACATTATTATCGCGATTGAGAAACACTCCGCCACAACAATTCTTGGCCACCCCAGGCGAGCCGGATGAGTCAGCTTCCGCAGAATCACTGAACCCCGCAGGAAAGACGGGAACCGCTAATGGACGCTGATGAGCGCCCATGGAAATTAATGACTCTAACTGAAAAGAGATAGGCCCGCGAAACACGCCAAAGTTCGCGAAAGATCCGTTTATTCGGTGCTGTAGACAAAACTGTTGCTGAAAAGTCATCCGCCGCTCAGTGTGTAAAGATCGGGTTCAGACAGTACCAAAGGAAAATTCCGGCCATCCCGGCGAGCCCACAGAGTATCCCGAGCAAGTGATGACCGGCGAGCGCACCCACAATCGCGGAGGGCGGGATATATATCAAGGATGCTGACAGATAGCCGTCAAGAAGGCCCAGATAGGTCACGCTTCGGCGAGATAACACAAAGTTGGCGCAGAACACAGCAGCCCACGTTGTGGCAATGATTAAGTCGCTCGTTCTGAATTGGAGTTTCATGCCACCTGCTCCAGCAGTTCCAAAATTGTCCATTGTTTGTCAGCCAACCCGCTCGCCTGCGCTGGGGTCTTCTTAATTGTCTCATGTTTCCGGCAGAACTTATAGTAGGCAAAGAACAATCCTTGCATCGCGGCATGATGCTCCAGGGTCTTGCTGAATCCGTTCGTGAGCCGAGTGAAGCGCCGCATTGTCATGCGTAGGGTAAGGTTCAATCGCTCTACGTGGCTCGTGCAAATACGCTTGCGGTCTGGCGAGCCGAACACCGATTTTTTCTCCGCGCTTATTATCTTGGCAGGGCTGTAACGGGTTACGCTCTGGCTCGATTGGTAGTTCTTAATGAGCTGCCCGAAGTCACACCGGCTACCGAAAACGAACGGGATCATATTGGTATAGCTGTTAGAACCATCGGTGCTAATCTGAAAATGGCCCGTGGTGGCGTTGCTCAGTTTGTGAAGGAAAGACTTCGTTGTGTAGTGGCTGCGATCCCCGATTTCATAGGCGAAAACTAATTTCGTGGTGCGCTCCACGGCAATGAAAGTCCAGCTATCCCCATAATCGGGCGGACGAAAAGGACAGGCGTAATTTCAGAAAAAATGTTGACACGAGTTCCCGGGAGTTGCTATAGTGTTCAAATGTTCACATTCTTTATCCTGGGAGAATTCGGCCATGACTATCGCTCGCCGAGAGATCGTCGATCTTGGTCGGACGAGGAAGTGGTGCGGCGCTGGCTGGCGGTCTAGCAATAAAAAAAGGCTCTCCTCCAGGGAATTGGGGCAGGTAACTCCCTGTCTGTGAGGAGAGCCAGATGGACTCTTTATTTGATTTTTATTGTCGGTTGCAGATTGCGAGTACTTTGGCTAACCGACGTTTCTGTGGGTATTTGAATCGACCACTTAGCGTCTGGACTTTAAAGTCGGACAGTAAGTTATGATTTCGCTTATCGCGAAACCTCGAATGAAGCATGGCTCTTAAGAGCCGAGGACCGAAGTCAATTCGCCGGCCGAATGGTCGAAACTGGCGCCCGTTTGCGCGGAGAGAAGTCCCACCGAAGTGATGCAGACGGCTACGATGAGCGCGAGCATCACGGCATATTCGACGGCAGTCGGACCATCCTCCTCAACGAAGAAGCGCTTTAAGAAGTTTTTCATGAGATATCCATCCAGATAAGAGATCCCCAGGGGTGGGGGCACCGCTCCATGTCCTACCTGAAATCTATCTCAAAAAAAATCACCTCGGCGGCATATAACCGCCTCTGAGGAAAGTCTCGCACGTTTTGCCCAAGCGCGCGGGACTATCGCTCCGGCCATAATGATTTTGAAAATCAGCACGATTTTGAAAATCAGCACGATTTCGAAAATCAGCACGATTATGAGGGTTCGCAGATAACAGGCCGTAAACTAGGCCTGGAATGAACTTCCGCAACCGCAGCTCTTCACGGCGTTGGGATTGTCGAACGTAAAGCCGCGTTTTTCGAGGCCCTCGTAAAAGTCGACGGTCGTTCCGTCCAGATAAAGGGCGCTCTTCTTGTCGACCACCACCGGAATGCCGTGGAACTCGTACTTCGAGTCGGCTTGTGCGTCGTAACTGCGATCGAACCCGAGCGAGTAGTTAAATCCACTACAACCGCCACCGGCCACGCCGACTCGCAACAGAGTGCCGTCTTCGAGCTTCTGATCTTCAATAATCCGCTTTACTTCCTTGGCGGCTCTTTCGGTCAAAGCAATACTCATTTCAGAATTCCTCGATTAATGCAGTTTATCAACGATTTTTGGTAAGCAGCACGGATGCGCTAGCTCAGAGATGTTCAACACATAAATTATAGCAAAAATCTCGCTGAGAAAAGGCTGGTGTTGAGTTAGCCCATTTTTCGCAGCTTTTTGACCGCCGTGGACACGGTTTCGACGGCGGCGTCTCCTTCCGCGGCGGTATTGAAGCGTCCCAGTCCGAACCGCAGGCTGCTCCGCGCCAGATCCTCACTCATGCCTAAGGCCAGCAAGACGTGACTGGGCCCCGGCTCGTGCGACGAGCAGGTTGCCCCCGAACTGACGGCCAAATTCTCCATTTCCAGCAGCAAAGCTTCGCCGTCCACGTCGCCGAAGGCGACATTGAGGTTTCCTGGCAACCGCAGGGGATGATCCGCTGCAGAACTTAAATCGGGTCCGCAAAGTTCGACACCCCTCAAATTCTGTTGAAATCCCGCAAAGAGCCGGTTCCGCAACTCGGCGAGCCGCGCTTGCTCGGTGGGCATTTCGGCCTCGCACAGTTCCAACGCTTTTGCAAAGCCCACAATCCCCGGCACGTTGAGCGTGCCACTCCGTCGGCCCTCCTGTTGACCCCCGCCGGTGATTTGCGGCGTGAAACGGACGACGGGATTTCCCTGCCGCACAAAGAGCGCACCGATTCCCTTGGGGCCATAAATCTTGTGCGCCGAAAAACTCATGAGGTCGATGCCCAAATCGCGGACATTAACGGGGATCTTCCCCACGGCTTGCGTGGCATCGCAGTGCAGCAGCACACCCCGGTGCCGGCAGACGGCTGCAATCTCGGCGATCGGCTGGATCACCCCAATCTCATTATTGGCGAGCATCACGCTTACTAGAAAGGTGTCTTCGCGAATCGCTTCGGCGATTTTTTCCGGATCGAGCCAACCAGCCCGCGGCGAAGCCTTTCCATCCAAGGAATGCTGCTGCTCGACGCCCAGTAGCGTCACATCGAAATCGCGTGGGCCCAAACGCTCCAAGGGGCCCAACACCGCGCGGTGTTCGGTTCGCACGCTCACAAGATGTCGGCCTCGTCGTTGGTTCCGGTCTGCAACGCCGCGGATGGCGAGATTATTGCTCTCAGTCGCCCCGCTCGTGAAGACAATTTCTTGCGGGTCGGCCCCTATATTGAAGGCGAGCGACGCCGTGGCTACTTCAACAGCGGTCCGCGCCACATCGCCAAAGTGATGGCTGACGCTCCCCGCGTTGCCATACTCTTCGGAAAAATACGGCAGCATCGCTTCGACAACGCGGGGATCGGTCCGCGTGGTGGCGTGGTTGTCCATATAGATGAGAGCAGGGGACGGCATCCCTTAAGCGTACTCCGAAGCGCGTTCGCACTCCAGCGATTTATCCGCGTCGCTTGCGACGCGCTCGTGAAAACTAAAACCCGCTGTTGTTGTCATTCCGAGGGGAGTTGTACGACCTGAGGAATCTGGGTTCGAGCGTTTTTCGTTGTCGATGCGGGTATGTACTGCAAACCAGATTCCTCAGTCGGCGAGCCTCCTTCGGAATGACATATACGCTACCCAAACAGCGCCCGCACGACAATTTGCGACCAAGATTCAAACTGGTCGAGCTCGGCCAAGATTTCGTCGACGGGCCGAAAGCCCGCGTCGAGGATTTCCGTTTCCCGCGGCTGCACCAGCGGCTCGCTCACGTCGAACAAATGGACGACACCCAAATGGACTTGGCCGACGGGGGTTTCGTCGTCGTTGATCAGGCCGACGACGGTTTCTTTGTAGGGCGTTTCGATGATGACTTCTTCTTCGAGCTCGCGGCGCATGCCTTCGCGATAGACATCGTGCACGTGGCCGACTTCGGCGTCGATCGACGAAATGTGACCACCGACGCCGACGCTGCGCTTGGCGCGAAGGCGAGCTTCGCCGCTGCCGCCGCCGCGTTGGTATTCGAACAGGTGGACGACGCCATTGGCATCCGTCCAGCGAAAAAGGCAATACGGAATGAATTGCTTGAAGCTGGGGTCGGCTTCCATCTCGCCGCGGGGGCGGTACTCAACGTGATCGCCTTCGACGATGCGAGGCCAGTAGCGGTCGATTTCGTTGGAGAAGCCTTGGAAGTAACCTAGGTCTTTGAAGAGGCTGGTGGGGACGACGAGGATTCTTTCCTCTGCG
>JBGTEU010000461.1:0-2290 GCA_041747595.1 Bythopirellula sp. | reverse complement strand
TCTCAAATGCATCGCAAGTCCCCCAAAGACGTTACCGGAAGCTGACGCATACGGCTCGCCCAAGCCGCCAGCGGCCGCTTGTTCCTGGCCCCCGGGCCGATTATCATCGAAGGTTTCGCCACTTACCGGAGTCGATCATTATGCGTCACGTCCTCTCTGCCTTGGTGCAGAACGTGCCTGGGGTGTTGGCCCACGTTGCGGGCATGTTTTCCTCGCGGGGCTACAACATCGATAGCCTGGCGGTCGGGGAAACCGAAGACCCTCAACTCTCACGCATGACCTTTGTCGTCGTCGGTGACGACAGCCTGATGGAGCAGGTACGCAAGCAGCTTGAGAAAATCGTCACCGTGGTCCGCGTCGACGACATCAGCTCCAAGGAATACGTCGAGCGCGATCTCATGTTGCTAAAAGTCCGCGCCGAGGGAGACAAGCGGACCGAGATCGGCGAGCTTTGCCAAATCTTTCGCGGTCGGATCGTCGACGTCGCGCCGAACCAGGTGATCGTCGAAATTTCCGGGCAGGAAAAAAAGATTCAAGCCTTCATCGAACTCGTGCGTCCCTTTGGCATCGTGGAATTGGTGCGGACGGGACGGATCGCGATGGTCCGCGGAATTGTCGACGCTCCCAGCGAAAATGGCTCCATTCATGCCGTCGCGGCTGAAGCTGTCGCTAAAGCCTAAACATTATATTTTTTCTCACTCAGAGACGCAGAAGGTAATGTCATTCCGAAAGGAGTCTTGCGACTTGAGGAATCTGGGTTCTCCTGTCATACGCACAGGAATACGTGCAACATTTCAACCCAGATTCCTCGTGTCGCTGAACTCCCCTCGGAATGACAGAAAATACTTTCTGTGTGATATTCCAATTCGAATCATCTATACAACAGCAAACACTCGGGAGCAATTCTCATGGCCGCTACCATTTACTACGACAAAGACGCCGACATGAAAGCCCTGACGGGCAAGACGGTCGCGATCATCGGCTATGGCTCGCAAGGCCACGCCCATGCCCAGAACCTGCGCGACAGCGGCGTGAAAGTCATTGTCGGCCAGCGTCCCGGCGGCGCGAATTACGATCTCGCCAAGAGCCACGGCTTCGAACCGATGTCGGCTGCCGATGCCACCAAAGCTGCCGACGTGGTGAACATTCTGCTTCCCGACGAAGTGCAGGGCGACACCTTCCGCAACGAAATTCGCGATCAACTCAAGCCGGGCAACATCCTCATGTGTTCGCACGGTTTTAATGTCCACTTTGGCCAGGTGGTCGCCCCCAAGGGTGTCGATCTGTTGCTCGTGGCCCCCAAGGGACCCGGCCATTTGGTGCGCAGCGAATTCGTTGCCGGTGGTGGCGTGCCGTGCCTTATCGCGCTGGGTGAAGGGGCGAGCGAAGAAACCTTCAAAGTCGGCATGGCCTACGCGAAGGGCATCGGCGGCACTCGCGGAGGTGTTATTCGCACCTCGTTTGCCGAGGAAACCGAGACCGACCTCTTCGGCGAGCAAGCCGTTCTCTGCGGTGGCGCGGCCGCCTTGGTGAAAGCGGGTTTTGAAACGCTCGTCGAAGCCGGTTACCAACCCGAGATGGCCTACTTCGAGTGCATGCACGAATTGAAGTTGATCGTCGATCTGTTTTATCAGGGCGGCCTCAACTACATGCGTTACAGCGTGTCGAACACCGCCGAGTACGGCGACTACACCCGCGGCCCGCGGATTGTGACGGACGAAACAAAGAAAGAAATGAAGAAGATTCTCACGGAAATCCAAAACGGCGATTTCGCGCGGCAGTGGATTCTGGAAAACAAGGCGGGGGCACCTTCCTTCAAGGCAATCCGCCGCCGCGAGCGAAATCACCCCGTCGAGCAAATCGGCAAAGAGCTTCGCAAGATGATGTCCTGGATCGAGGAAAAAGAAGTTTGATCGACGCTCGAATTCGCAAACCAACTCAAGCCCGGGGATGGCACTCCCCGGGTTTTTTCGTTGCGAATTCACAATCGTGGTTCAACATCCGGCAGATTCGCCAGCACCGCGTCCCAGGTTGCATGTCTCTGCAAGGCGTTAATGACTTCGGGCAGTGGCTCGGCATAAATCTCGGGCAAGTTGAATTCGCCCTCGAACTGAATCGGGAACGCCAGCTGCTCGACCGGTGGCGTAAATTCGGCCCGCACATCAGCCCGATTACCGCGAGGATCAACCCGATACCAACCGATGCCGGGTAGCTCGACGGCATTCAGCCCGTGCAAGCAATACGGCGGCCCTGCACCGTCGATGCTGAGCCGCTGATAGCAAAGCCAGAT
>JBGTEU010000460.1:0-7402 GCA_041747595.1 Bythopirellula sp. | reverse complement strand
GGCATGTTGTCGACCCGCCACGAGGGAACGTCGCCGATGATGACGCCCCCCACTTCCAAGCGGTCCCAGGCTTTTTGCATTTTATAGATGTCGCGGGTGAAAATGCCGGCTTGCAGGCCGAAGACGCTGTCGTTCACTTCGTCGAGCGCGGCGTCGAAATCGCTGAACTTGCTGAGGATGGCCACGGGGCCAAAGGCTTCGTTGGTGCAGATGGTTTGATCCTTGGGGACGTCTTCGAGCAACGTCGCTTCAAGAATCGAGCCCTGGCGTTTGCCCCCGCAAAGCAATTTGCCACCCGCGGCGACCGCCGAATTGATCCATTCTTCGAGCCGCTGGGCTTCTTTCTCGCTGATCATCGGCCCGATAAAGGTTTTTTCATTCTTCGGATCGCCGCTCACAAGGTCCTCGGTTTTTTCGACAAGCCAGTTTTTCATTTCTTCGTATATCGACGCATGGATGAGGATCCGTTGGACGCCGATGCAGCTTTGCCCCGATTGATAAAACGCGCCGACGATCAGCCGATCGACGGCGTCGGCGATGTCGGCATCGGCGTCGACCACGCAGGCGGCGTTGCCACCAAGCTCGAGCACGACTTTCTTCTTGCCGGCACGGGCCTTCAAATCCCAGCCGACCTCCGGCGAGCCGGTGAAGCTCAGCAACTTGAGCCGTTCGTCGGTGGTAAACAGATCGGCCCCTTCGCGATGACACGGCAAGATGGAAAACGCCCCCGGGGGCAAATCGGTTTCCGAGAGAATCTCGCCGATCACAATCGCCCCCAGCGGCGTGCGGCTGGCGGGTTTCAACACGAAAGGGCAGCCCACCGCCAGAGCGGGGGCAATTTTGTGCGCCGCCAGATTGAGCGGAAAATTGAACGGCGAGATAAACGAGCACGGACCAATCGGCACGTACTGCACCATTCCGCGATAACCTTTCGCCCGTGGCGAAATCTCCAAATTGAGCACTTCGCCGTTGATGCGGACCGATTCTGCGGCGGCAACGCGGAAGGTGTCGATCAAGCGGCTCACTTCGCCACGGCTGTCATTGATCGGCTTCCCCGCTTCGAGGCACAAGAGTTCCGCCAATTCGTCGCTGCGTTCTTGAAACCGCTTCACGCAATGTTGCAGGACCTCTTGCCGTTCGTAGGGTCGCAACCGCCGCATGGGTTCGGTGGCCTCGACCGCCGCGGCAATGCCCTGGTCGATGGCCTTCGCATCGGCAAGCGCAACGTGCGTGACCACCTTGCCGGTGTATTTGTCGGTCACCTCGAGGTCGGTGTTCGGTTGCTGCGGTTTGTTGGCGAGATAATACGGATATTTTTCCAGCGGCATGGTGAACCTCACACGAGTTGGCTGCGTTCCTGAATTTCTTGATGGAGAATGCGGTCGTTCTCGGAATAATCAACCGGCACGTCTATCACATGCACGCCGGGACGCTCGTGGCATTCTTTCATCAACGGCACAAGTTGTTCGGCGGATTCCACGCGGTGCCCTACCGCTCCATAACTCTCGGCGTACTTCACGAAGTCGGGATTGCGGTAATCGAGGCCGAAGTCCTTGAGACCCAAGTGACTTTGCTTCCACTTGATCATGCCGTAGGCGTCGTCGCGGAGGATGAGAATCACCAGTTGCATCTTGAGACGGATGGCCGTTTCGAGTTCCTGCGAGTTCATCATGAATCCGCCGTCGCCGCAGATGGCCATGATTTTGCGGTCGGGATAAACCAGCCGCGCGGCCATGGCCGAAGGGAGCCCCGCTCCCATGGATGCCAGGGCGTTGTCGAGCAGCACCGTGTTAGGGCAGTGAGCGGCGTAATTGCGGGCAAACCAGATTTTGTAGATGCCGTTGTCGAGCGCGATGATGCCGCCGCTCGGCATTATTTTGCGCACATCGGCGACCAGTCGTTGTGGATAAATAGGGAACCGTGGATCGTCGATCCCTTCTTGTTGATGCGCACAAGCGGCGGCACGAACTTTGTCAAAATAAGAAAAATCCCACTGCGGCTGCGGTTCGACGACTCTTCCGCTGAGTTGCCAAATGCTGTGTCCGATGTCGCCGACGACTTCCACCTGGGGAAAATAAATGGCATCCACCCGAGCCGAAAAGAAATTGACGTGGATCACCCGCACCCCGTCCTGCTTCATAATGAACGGAGGCTTTTCGATCACGTCGTGACCGACGTTGATAATGAGGTCGGCCGCTTCGATCGCGCGATGCACGAAATCCCCCGACGACACCGCGGCGTTGCCGAGAAATCGCGGATCACGTTCGTCGACCACTCCTTTGCCCATTTGCGTGGTCACAAAGGGGATGTGCGTGGTCTCGATCAAGTGGCGGAGCATCTTGCTGGAAATCTGCCGATTCGCGGCGGCACCAATCACGATCAGCGGGTGCTTGGCTTCTTTGATCAACGCAACCGCGGCAACGATGGACTTTTCTTCGGCGACGGGTCGACGCACAAGACTCGGCGGCAACGGCTGGCCCTCGACTTCTTCGCGGGCAATGTCTTCTGGGAGTTCCAAATGACACGCGCCGGGGCGCTCTTCCTGGGCGAGACGAAACGCCTCGCGGACTCGAAAGGGAATGTTGGCACCGCTCACGATTTGGAGCGTCTGCTTGGTGATCGGGTCCATCATGTCGACGATGTTGACAATTTGAAACTGACCCTGCTTGCTGCTCTTCACCGGCTTTTGCCCGGTGATCATCATCATCGGCATGCCACCAAGCTGGGCAAATGCAGCGGGCGTGACGAGATTCGTTGCCCCTGGGCCCAACGTCGCCAGACAGACCCCCGCTTTTCCCGTGAGCCGGCCGTAGGTCGCCGCCATGAACCCGGCCGCCTGTTCGTGACGAGTGAGAATCAGCTTGATCTTCGAACGAGAAAGCGAATCCAAGAGATCGAGCGTTTCTTCCCCCGGGATGCCGAAAACGAACTCGACATTTTCATTCTCCAGCGCCGCGACGAACAAGTCGGAAGCCTTCATCGAAAACACCTTTCAGGTGCCAGAGACACCCTTTAATTGCATTTGAGCCAATCGTATGTCAGGAAGTCTGGCGAAACCCTGCCGCCATTGTAGGCCGTGCATCGCTATTTGGGAAAGCAGGAGACGGAGTTTTCGACTACGTTCAATGTCATCCCGAGGGAGGCTTGCCGACCGAGGGATCTGGTATGCAGTATCTTAACGCATCGAATACGTGCGAGGATTGAAGCCAGATTCCTCAAGTCGCCATGTTTCCGCAGGTATGTTTTGGCTCCTTTCGGAATGACATTCTGGTTATAATCGACGCACGTCACATGGTGCAGCTCACACTTTTCGCGAAAGTCCACTCGTCTCAGAAAGAACGGTCATGGCTTCGGTCACTCTTAAAAGCGTTGCAAAAATTTATGCGGGCGGCATCTACGGCGTCCGCGATCTCGACCTGAGTATCGCCGACGGCGAATTCTTGGTGCTTGTCGGCCCGTCGGGTTGTGGCAAGAGCACCACGCTGCGGATGATCGCGGGGCTTGAGTCGATTTCGAGCGGCACGCTCCAGATCGGCGAGCGCGTGGTGAACGACGTGCATCCCCGCGACCGCGACATCGCCATGGTGTTTCAGAATTACGCCCTCTATCCCCACATGACCGTGCGCGACAATATGGCGTTTGCGCTTAAAATGCGAAAAACACCCAAGCTGGAAATCAATGAACGCGTCCGTTGGGCGGCGGGACTCTTGGGCCTCGAGCCCTATTTGGATCGCAAACCCAAGGCCCTCTCCGGCGGACAACGGCAACGCGTCGCGCTCGGTCGGGCAATCGTCCGCAAGCCCGCCGTGTTCTTATTTGACGAACCCCTTTCGAATCTCGACGCCAAGCTTCGAGTGGAAACACGCGCCGAGATCAAGCGGCTTCATCGGCAACTCGGCACGACCACCATTTACGTGACGCACGACCAAGAAGAAGCCATGACCCTCGGCGACCGTGTCTGCGTGATGTGCGACGGGTTGAAGCGCCAGTGCGCGCCGCCGCTCGAAATTTATCGCAACCCGGCGGATCGATTTGTCGCCGGATTTCTCGGCATGCCCCCCATGAATTTCCTTGAAGGGGAGCTTGAGCAAAACGACGGCCACACTTGGTTTGTGAGCCGCGAGGCGCAATTGCGGCTTGATGGCGCGGACGAGGCGTGGCTTACGGGGGAGGGGCGACGGCCCATCGTCGCGGGGATTCGTCCCGAGAGTCTTCAAATCGCGGAACACGCCGCGGACGATCATTCCCTCACTGCTACCGTGCAAGTCGTCGAGCCCTTGGGGAGCATGATGGACGTCTACCTGGTGCTCTCCTCGGGCAAAAGAATCGTCAGCCGCGTACCGGCGGGCAAACTCTCCGAAGGCAAGACAATTTCCGCCCGCGTGAATCCCGCGGAGATACATCTTTTCGAGCCACCCACTGTCGAAGATCCTTATGGCCGCAGTTTGCGGTCGGCGATAGAACTGGCAAACAGTTAGGAGTAGTGATAGCGGCAAGCGAGGAGACGAATCTTGTCATCAAAAACTTGATACACCAAACGGTGTTCATCGTCGATTCTTTTCGACCAACAGCCTGCTAATTCATGCTTGAGAGGTTCGGGCTTACCGATGCCACCGAATGGGTCGGCCTGAGTTTCCTGGATAAGCCGAATGATTCTTAGCGATTTCTTGCGATCCTGCTGGATCCACCAAGCCAAATCATCAAGCGCCGAAGAGTCAAAATCCAAGCTTCGCACGAGCTTCCTCAAGTGAGAGACCAGTGGTTCGCTGTTTGGCCTCGAGAAGTCGCTGTTTCATGGCCTCAGTTTTTAAGAGATATGCCGTTTCGCGTTCCGATTCGATCTCATTCCAGATTTCGATGGGAACGATCACGGCGACGGCTTTGCCGGCTTCGTCAGAAATATATTGAAGATCAGTTGACGTGGCCATAATTGCTCCTCTCCAAGTTATTCGTGCAATTATACCAAGAAAACGGTAAAGTCCTACGCTTCCTTCTCGTGCATCCATTTCTGCAACAGGGGAGCCAAGATCAGGCAAATTACCCCGGCCACAATGGCGGCAATGGCGATATTCTGAAAAACACCTCCGTAAACATTCACCGTTTCAATAGGAGGGGGTATGACTTTCTCGGCCCCTTCGCCGTGGGAAACGCCCGTGAACTGGGAAATGATCGCGGCAAGATACTGCGACATCGCCGTCGCAAGGAACCAACTTCCCATAACGGTGCTCACCAGCACTCGCGGTGCGAGCTTTGTGATCATCGAAAGCCCCACGGGTGAGACGCAGAGCTCGCCCATTGTTTGGAGCATGTATCCCAGCAGCAACCATGAAACGGCAACCATCCCTCGCTGGTCGGCATTGATCGCGCCGAGCCAGAAAGCACCAAATCCCAAACCGAGCATCATCAGCCCCACGGCAAACTTGAAAGGGGTCGTCGGTTCTATTCCTCGGTTACCGAGAAACGACCAGAGGGCAGTGAACATCAGGCCGAACAAGAGAATGAAGATGGGGTTCACGGCCTGAAAGCTGCTCGCCGCCAATTCGCTTTTGCGATCGGCGATTCCCATGCCCACATTATCTTCGGCAACGGTCCAAGCAATCGTGAAATTGGGGTTTCCTGCTTGAAGTTCGGATGCCTGGTTATCGTTCCGTAATTTGTCCAATTGCGACAAGGTGAAAATCTTGTCGCCGTTGGTATAGCCAAGCTGTTCTTGCGTGGGTTGGATCTCAATTGTCGTGCCGACGTCGGCTGCCGTAATCCTGCGGTCCTCCGCCACGCGGTCGACGTTGCGGTCGGTAAAGTTGTTGACGCTGCTACCGGCTTGTTCGAAGAACGCGAAAAAGAGGAACGCAAAAAACGTGAGTATCAACACCACGTACATCCGCTGACGCGACACCGTCTCCAAGCGAAATGTTTCGAGCAACAAGTAGAGCAATGCCAACGTCCCTGTCACAAAAAGCAGTACTCCCGTGGGCTTGCTGAGCTCCGCAAGAAGCACCCCGCCGATGCTGCCGATCAAGTCATCCCGTGCCGAAAGCTGGTTGATCGTCTCGTCGGACAGGAGCCTGACGGGCTGTCCGCTGGGTGTCACAATCGAGAAATCAGAGACAAACAGCGACAATAAAGGAATGCTGATCAAGGTGCCCAGGAGAACCGGCCCGAGTTTTCTTACGGTCCCGCCTGCTGGGCGACCGGCATCGTCGGGTATGCCACCTAGCGAAATGGCTCGCACTGAAATTATGCCCGCGACAACTAAGGAGATCGCAACGAAAGCGTTCACGATTTGAGCGGTGGAATTGTCAGATACAAATATAAAGAGCGAGATCGCCGTTCCCAAGGCACCGGCGCCAATGAGCACTTGGGTAATGCGGTCGGGCATGACGAAGATCGCCAGGCCAACCAACATGCCCACCGTTGCCAGGCCGAAGCCATAATGCCAGCCGTACGTTTCGCCGATGTAACCACAAATCAGCGGACTAAGTGATGCGCCTAAGTTGACGCCCATGTAAAAGATCGTAAACCCACCGTCACGCTTAGTGCTGCCGGCGGGATAAAGCTGACCGACAATCGACGAGATATTTGGTTTAAAAAAACCATTCCCGGTAATCAGCAGCGCTAACGCCAAGTAGAAAAAGGCGGCTGATTCGATCGTCATGACCAAATGCCCCGCTGCCATCAGGATCCCGCCGATGATCACCGCGACCCGGGCTCCCAACAGCCGGTCTGCCAGCAAGCCTCCAAAGAACGGCGTCATGTAAACGAGCGACGTATACGCTCCGTAGACTCCATACGCGCGGGCATCGTCGTAGGCAAGGAAGCCCTTGATCATGTAAAAAACCAAAAGCGCACGCATGCCATAGAACGAAAAGCGTTCCCACATCTCGGCAAAGAACAGCACAAAGAGTCCCGTGGGATGGCCCAGAAAGGTGCGTTCTTCGGTCGAAGCCGTGCTCATGTTTGCTCCTGATTAGAAAATCGCTATGAGAATCGCTTTAGTAACTTGATTTATGGCTCAGAGTTTATCGAAATTGCCCAAGTCTGGCAGCGGCAATCCAGCCAAATTGGAAAGGATGGTCTGTCGTCAGTTAGGAGTTTGATTCAATTGTCTTACTGAACTATCCTGATACGATAAAGGGAGAAATATGTGAGGCAATTCAAGTGGATTGAATGGAATTTGCAAAAGGTTGAAGCCCACGGATTAACTCCGGAAGAGATCGAGGCGGCTTTCAATCGTGCGCACTTCTTGCAGGAGCGCAGGGATGGTTCATTTCGAATGTATGCTGAAACGCCGTCAGGCCGACGCATTTGGGTGATCTGGCGATTTGATCGTGAACATGAAAATGCCTTAGATGTTTTTGAGGAAGTAGACGACGTTCCCATTTTTGTGATTACCGCATACTAA
>JBGTEU010000459.1:0-3787 GCA_041747595.1 Bythopirellula sp. | reverse complement strand
CCGCTCACCGTGGGCTTCGTGGAGTTCATCCCTGAAACGACCGGACCATCAGCGCGTGGCAAGCTCGACGGCCGTGGCCAGTTTGTTCTCGGGACGTTCGAAACCGCTGACGGTGCGATTGCGGGGGACTATCGGGTTGTGGTCGTTCAGCATTTTACGGCCGCGACTGCGCCCTCGGGCGAGCATAATCATGCGGGCGAAGGGGCATCCATAGTTGTCGACCGCCGATACTCGATGCACGACGTATCGCCCCTGTCGGCCACGGTCGAACCGCGCGACAACATTATCCGTTTGAGAGTCGAACGGGCGGCTGCTTCAGAACCTCGTCGCAAGGGACGCTAATTTGCACGCGCAAAGCATGCGAAGTTCCCACTTGCAAATCACCTGCAAATGGGTGACACTTGAAATATCAAGATTCACGCGAGGCAAATCGTGGCTGCTCTCCCCAATAACCCGACGAAACACGATACCCCTTGGGCCAAAAGCATTTTGAAGCAAGCCGGCCTCCGCAGTACGGCGGCGCGGGTGGGTGTGTTGCGCCATCTGGCCGATCACGGCAAACCAGTGAGCCATGGGGAAGTGACCGACGCGCTCAGCGAATTCGGCTTCGACCAGTCGACGATCTATCGCGTGCTTCAGGAATTGGCCGAAGGTAGTTTGCTCACCAAGCTCGACCTCGGGGACCAGATCCGGCGGTTCGAGTTTCGCGAAGCGGGGGGCCAGCATGAACTTGAGCATCCCCACTTCATGTGCGTCGACTGCGGCAAGGTGACCTGTCTTGAAGAGTTTACCTTTCAACTCACCCCCAGCCGGGGGCCGCGGCGGGATAAGCTTGGCGAGATCACCGAAGTCTTGCTCCGCGGGCATTGCGTCAAGTGCGCGCATGCTTGAAATCGCTGCTATCAGCTGCTAAGAACTGCTGTTGTCTCCCATGCGGCCCTCGGTTTAGAACGATGAAAATTCACCAACCCAGGGAGGCCCTTTCATGCGATCTGACCACCATCACCGTTTTGCTTCTACGCTACGTTTGTTTGGGTTAGCTTTGCTTGCGGCGTGTTCCACCGCTATGGGGGCCGACTCCGTGGAGGACGTGGTTGTTGAAGACATCGAGGCAGCCGTGGCCACCGACGTGCCGACGTACACCCCACCTGCTGCCGAAGTTGCCAGCCCTCCCGAGGTCGTGGCTCCCGAGGTCGTGGCTCCCGAGGTCGTAGCTCGCGAGGTAATGCGGTTGCAAGAGGAAATGGGCGGATCGATTGTCTCTGGGTTAGAAGCGGCGCCCGGTTGGAACACTCCGCCCATGCCACGACAGAAGCCGCATGCTTGGCGAACTGCATTGGACTCCCCCGTCTTGGCGCTCCGCCAAACGGCATGGCAATTGGAACAATCGGCCCATCTGTTGGAATCGCTTGATCTCTACTCCCAGGCCGACGCGTTGCGAGAAACGGCCGACGAATTGCGGCAAGATGCCCGCAAGATGAAGGCGAAAATGACCTCGGTGGACGCGGAGTAGGTCGACAATTACTGGCCGGTTAGCTTGAGGGCGCTCTTCAACAAAGCATGGTGATTCCGAGACAAGAGACCGCTCAGGTATCGTGACACTCGCATCAAGGGGCGGTTCGAAAGCCAGCCTGAGTGAAATGATGATCGAACGTAAGTGATTCCTCAAGGTTGCGTTTGCTCATCACGGTGAAGGAGATGCAATCGGTCAACGAATAAGACTTATCACCATGACTGACAAAATACCCCCATCCTTCTTGAACCAGGGGCAGATCGACATCGATCATTTCAATGGCAGGGCTTGTTAGCAGCTGATTGCCAGTCTCGACCGCGAGTTCATGCTCTCCTCGAGAATTGAGGAAGGTTACGACTTCATCAAGAACAAAAGTCGTCGTTAGAAGAGAGCGGCTTTCAGTAGTCACACGCGCCCAAATGGTCGCTGCCTGCGAGTGATGTTGATCAGCTTTGAGCACCAACGCAATGACGAATCCGCTATCAAGAAACAGTGCTTCCATTTGTCGTCACTTGATGTCGCCGTACAGATACTTGTCATGATTTACTGCTGCATCTGTGATCGGCAGGTCGGATTTACGTTTCCCGAGCTGCCAGATTGGATCGTTCGCGTCGTAGGGCTTAACTGCCCCACCGGCAGACATTGGCTGGGCGATTGCTTCGATTTCGAGGTAGCCGTTCTGTCGGCGGACTTCGACTTCCGTGGCGTCGCCGAACCACGCTCGGGGCAAGGTGACTCCACTTTCTGTGACGGGTAGCTTCATAGTCGGACTCCAGAATTGAATCTCCCCAATTGTACTCGGGTATTTGCGGGGGGAATACGTGGCTTTCAGCCGCAATCAGGCCAACGTACCCAGCGATGTAGCAAGACATTTGGAACAATCGGCCCATCTGCTGGAATCGCTTGATCTCTACCCCCAGGCCGACGCGCTGCGAGAAACGGCCAATCAATTGCGTCGGGATGCCCGCAAGATGAATGGCAAGGCAGCGACGGGACAAGGGAAATAGCCGAGCGAATTTAAAATTCCCCCGCCACCCGATGGGGGTTTTGGAGTGTGAAAATCACGTTCGTCCCCCCAGTTGGTGATGCGGCCTAGGGCGGTGCCCCCGTCATGCGTTAATTGACATTCGCCCGGTCGGCCAGTAGGCTAAATAGTTATGCGGTGAGTTGGGGGATTCGCGCAACTAGCGAAGGTGTGAGGACTTCCGTGCGAGCATCGCCTCCGAGTTTTCGGTGAGACTCGGTGGCTTCGTTCCGTGCTTCTGTTCGTTGATTGCCCATTGGGCAGCGAGCGAATGAGAAATATGCGTGAGCGTTTCTCCCAACAAGGTCTGATAACGCGGACCTTTGCCGTCGGAACAAGCAGAGCCCCGACCAGAGATTTTCTTAGCGATGTCGAAACTCGGTGAATACCTTATCAAAAAGCGCCTGATCGGACCCGAGCAATTGCAGGAGGCCGAGACGGTTGCCTCGTCGCGCAAACTGAAATTGCAGGACGCCATTGTGCAGCTTGGCTACGGCACGCCCGAACAGGTGTGGCGTGCGCTCGCGGAGATGCACAAGTACGAGTATTACGATCTCAACAGCGTGCCGATCCCGCCCGCGGTTGTGGAGCTCGTGCCTGAATCGGTCGCTCGCGAAAACGCGGTGATTCCCTTCTCGGAAGAAGACGGCAAGCTCAAGGTCGTGGTCAGCGACCCCGAGGCGTTTGAGACCTTCGACAAGCTTCAGTTTATTCTCAACCGCAAAGTTGAAATCGGCATCTCGACACGCGAAAGTATTCTCGAAGCAATCAACCGCAACTACGGGCAGGTCGATGGTGAATCGGCTGACTCGATGTTGCAGGAATTTACCGACACGGCCATCGACTTTACGGAGACTGAGGGCGACGACGCTTCAGGCGATGACGACGTGGTTGACGAAACGAGCGCACCGATCGTGCGGCTCGTGCAACTCATGATTACCGAAGCCGTGCCGTTGCGGGCGTCGGATATTCACATCGAACCCTTTGAAGACGTCGTGCGGATTCGCTACCGCATTGACGGAGTGCTGGTCAAACGCGACAGTCCTCCGCGGCGTTTGTTGGGTGCGCTGCTGTCGCGTATCAAGATTTTGGCGAAGATGGACATCGCCGAACGGCGCCGCCCGCAAGACGGCCGCATCAAGATCACCGTCGGCGAGAAAGAGCTCGACCTGCGCGTGAGCATTTTGCCGACGAACCACGGCCAGTCGGCGGTCATGCGTATTCTGAACAAGGACAACATCAAGGTCGGC
>JBGTEU010000458.1:0-4023 GCA_041747595.1 Bythopirellula sp. | reverse complement strand
TTGGTTGGCCAGTCGCCCTGCGGCCGGCTGTTGTTGGCCGCGGCCGTCTTGATGTGTGCCGGCTGTTGGGAAGAGATTCACTACGATCCCCACAAGCCGGTCGCTATGGTCTCGCCGCCCGAGGCGTCTGAAACGGAGGTTTCTAAGACTCCAGAGGTCATGGAGCAGCCGATTGAGGACGATAACCAACCCGTAGAACAAGATAATACCGAATCGGTGCAACTCACGGAAAGCGCGCTGTTTGAATCCGAGCCAATGCCGGATGCGACTTCCGCCAGCGAAGGGCCGTCTGAAGATCAACCAGCAACCGCCTCAGAGCCATCTGTTTCGTTGACGCCAGAGGTTGATCTTCCTGAGGAAACGACCGACGAGGACATAGCGACCGACATTGATTCTGCGAGCACCGTGGATGTTTTGCGACCCTCGCGGACCGCGCTCGCCACGTGGCGGATGAGTAGTCGTTGGAGTCTCGCCGCGGCGATTTATGCCAAGGGTCAGCCCGAGGATCGTTATCGAGACTTGCTGGATCAAGCCACCTACGCCGCGGAGTTGGTGAGCGTCGAAATGCCGGCGTTCCCTGCAGGCGATAGTAGTGACCGCCAAGCCAGGATGATTCGATATCTTCTCGACACGGCGAGCGCGGAAACCGCGGCCAAGCTCGGCACGGAGTTTCCGCCCGAATATGCGTCGCTCACGGAGCTGGCGATCAAGACGCACGTGCTGCTGTTGGTCTACACCCCCAAGAGCGAGCAACTCGAACCGTTGGTGATCGCTATTCGCCAAGCGGCGGAAAACTCGGGCCTGCCCCGCGAGCTGTGGGGCGATCTTGTCGGAATGCTCGAACGCCGCGAACCGTTTGCCGACGTGAAACAGCAGGTCCTCACGATGCACACGGCCGTGGGGGATTATCTGGGCGGCGGTGCGGAAGAGTGATTTCCGATGTAGAGGTTCAGTCTGAATTTCTTTGCGCTACACAGAGTACTGCGTGTTCTTCCGCGTGTAACGATTGTAGCGTCAATCAGCGATAAACGTGTCTTCTTCGGGCGATACCAACTCTCGCGGCAGTTGCCGATTGCGCAACGTCGTAACCTAAGTTTGGTTAGGCATTCTTGAATGATTCCATTCTCCGCGAGGTGAGATATGTCGTTCCCCGAACGCAAGCAAACGTTTATCGATCCGCAGGTTCAAGGTACCCTCGTGCGGCGATTGATCCTGCACTGGGTCGGTTTTTTCGTCACGGCGTCGATCGTGGCGTTCGTGTTGCAAGTGATGAGCGACCCGCTGTTGCCGCTCAGTGCTCACTTTCAAGAGTTGTGGTGGACGCAGGGGCCGTTCTTGGTGGTGATGGTGTTTCTGCTGCCGATGTTCGTGCTCGACACGATCAAGCTCAGCCACCGCTTTGCCGGGCCGATTTATCGCCTGCGACAAACGATTCGCAGCATCGCCGACGGGAACGACCCGCCACGAGTTAAGTTTCGCGACTTCGATTTCTGGCAGGGACTTGCGGACGACTTTAACCGCATGATCGACCGGCTAACTACGCGACCCAGGGCCGCAGTGGAAGAGACCGAAGAAGAGCTTGCCACTCAGTGACATCTCGGTTGGTCATTGCCCCGCACAAATCAACAACGATGAAATCATGAAGTTTTTTCGCCCGAGACAAAAAAAGCGTTGCACAGGGCGCCATGGTGTGGCCGCGGCGGAGCTCGCCGTTTGCTTGCCGGTGATCGTGTTGATCGTGCTCGCTACGATTGAAGCCTGCACGATGGTGTTTCTCAAGCAATCGTTGAGTATCGCGGCGTATGAGGGTGCCCGCGCAGCACTTTCGCAAAGTGCCACGGCGGCCGAAGCCCAACAAGCGGCCCAGCGAGTGCTTACCGAACGACGCGTGAACGGCGGCACGGTGACGTTGCAACCGACAAATCTCGGTTCGGTCGCGCCGGGTCAGCATTTTACCGTTACGGCAACCGCCCCCGCCGCGGGGAATTCGGTGATACCCGTGCGATTTTACCGTGGCCGAACGCTCGCGGGTTCCGCCACGATGATGAAAGAATTCGTTTCGCCCACCCCGTAACACCAATTCGTTATGAGGCCCCTGTGTTTACAAGAAAATGTCATTTGCGTTGCCGTCGTGCCGATGAGCGCACCGGTGCGATGTTGGTGTTGATCGCCTTCACGCTGCCGCTGTTGGTGATCATGGCGGCGTTCGCCCTCGACGTGGCTTGGATGCAGTTGGTGCAAACGGAATTACGAACCGCCACGGATGCTGCTTCGCGAGCTGGAGCGAAGACGCTTTCGCTCAAACAGAATGTGCCCGATGCTCGTGCAGCCGCCAAGGAAGCGGCCCGCCGGAACGCCGTGGCTGGTGCGCCATTGGCGCTACGCGACAGCGAAATTCAATTCGGAATCGGTCGGCAGTCGACGGAAACCTCACGTTTCAACTTTTCGCCGGGGGGATCTTTGCTCAACGCGGTACGCGTCACCGGCAATCGAACGGCGGGTTCCCTCGGTGGCCCGGTGGATTTGTTCTTGGGCCGCGTGATGGGAGTGGAAACGTTTGCACCCTCGCAAGTGGCGACCTCAACGCAACTCGACCGCGATATTTGCTTAGTCGTGGACCGCAGCGGCTCGATGATGGAAAAAATCAACGGCAGCGGGTTGGCAGGACCGACGTGTGGACCACCCGACCCCACAAAGAGCCGCTGGGGCGCCCTGCATACTGCGGTGAAAGGATTTGTCGATGAACTGGACCGCACGGCGCAAGAAGAGCAATGTGCCTTGGTAACATACTCGACGGCCGGTTCACAGTGTGGCATAACCTTCACAACTTCCGACATCAATGTCGACCTCAGAATGACGTATAAACCCATTCGCGACGAGATGAATCGCCTTAGCACCAGGCCGGTGAAAGGTCTCACCTCAATTTCGGCGGGAATCGACAACGGCGTAAAGGTGCTGACCGGCAAGAAAGTGCGACCCTATGCCCTTAAATCCATCGTGGTCATGACCGATGGCTTACATAACTCGGGCCGAGAACCCATTCTTTCGGCGCGCGATGCGGCTGCGCGGAACATCGTGGTCAACACGGTCACCTTTAGCAACGACGCCGATACTCGCCGCATGCGAGACGTAGCCAATGCAACGGGGGGGCGGCATTTTCACGCTCCTAATGCCCAGGCCTTGGAAGATATTTTCCGCGAGATTGCCTCGACGCTGCCGGTGCTGACTACCGAGTGATTAACCAGGACCATCACATGACTCGAAAAGCCAAGAAGCAGCCTCACGCACCCCACAGCCATTTTCGTCGCGGAGCGGCGGCGGTGGAGTTTGCCATCGTGGCCCCGATTTTCTTCATGCTGCTCATGGCGTCGTTTGAATTCAGTCGACTCAACGTGATTCGCCACACCGCCAACAACGCGGCCTACGAGGCGGCACGACACGCGATGGTCCCCGGCGCGACGGCTGCCGAGGCGGTCACCAAGGCCAATAGCATCTTGCGGGTGGTGGGAGCGCGGGGTGCGAAAATCACCATCAGCCCCACGGTTTTGGGCCCCGAAGTGGATACGATCAACGTACGGATCGACGTGCCGCTCAATCAGAATGGTTGGATCGCGCCACGATTTACCCGAGGCTCAACGCTGACCGCCCAGTCTACGCTCCGCACGGAACGCGCGGAGTGAGTGGTACTTCTTCACTCCCACATCGAACGTTTAAAGCAAACAACGAATCGGAACAAGAAATTCATCTCAGCAGTGCAAGAGGAGTTTGCGCCGATTACGGTCGAATAGGAATACCATCGATGATGATGTTGGGGCACCAAACTTATCTGATAGCCACGATTATGCGACATCCGTTCCTTGGAGCGTTCCGCGCGTGGTCGTCACCTTGACCTGACGACCCAGGCGGTAGAGGTATTTGGTGAGCCGGTCGGCGGTCATCTGGGCGATCTTGCCGTTGAGCAGCTCGCTGGCTCTCGACTGGGTAACGTCGAGAATCTTCTCTAGTTGGCGGGAAGTCAATTTC
>JBGTEU010000457.1:0-3436 GCA_041747595.1 Bythopirellula sp. | reverse complement strand
CGCATCCGCACCGGCGAAACCGGCAACGGTGCCCTGTAACGAGCTCTTAACTCTATTCCTAGCCGAGGTCGGCAGACCACGGTCATGGGATGCAAGATGCTTTGCCAACCGTGGTCTGGAACTTGATTCATGTCGAAAGGTTCCGGGATCGGCGACACGCTGCAAACACTCCGCGAGGAATTGCAGACCCGGCGAGCTGAAATCCGCGCGAGCCACGACCGCGGTCTCTCGGGTCCGCAGGTTTCCGCCAAGCTCGCTTCGCTGCTCGACACGCTGTTGATGCGCCTGTTCGATGCGACCTTGTCCGAAGCCCCGACGGCTCAAGCCGACAAACTTCGTTCCAATCTCGCGGTCGTCTGCCTCGGCAGTCATGGCCGTCGCCAGTGCTCGCCGTATTCCGACGTCGATGTGATGTTTCTTTACAAGTCGCTGCGGAGCGACACCGTTGCCGGCATGTTGCGCCCCTTCACTCAGGGGGTGTTCGACATCGGCCTGCATTTGGGTTCCAGCATTCGCAAAGTCGCCGAAGCCGTGCAACTCGCCCGTGACGACGCGGTCATTTGCACGTCGCTGATCGACGCACGGCTGTTGCTCGGCAGTCAAGCACTCTTTGAAGACTTCCGCACGAGCTTCGAGAAGATGATCCGCCGCAACAACAAAGCCCTGTGCCGCACGTTCGTCCAGGCGCGGGCCCAAGAACGCGATCAATACGGCGAGAGCGTTTATCTCCTCGAACCGCACGTGAAACGCTCCCGCGGGGGACTTCGTGATCTCAATTTGCTCCGCTGGCTTGGATTTGCCGAGTTCGGCGCCGCGGACCCCGACCGGCTGCATTTGTTGGGGGCGATTTCCAAGTTCGACCATCATCGTCTGCAATCGGCGACCGAATATCTCTTGCGATTGCGGAATGAAATGCACTTTCACGCCGGCGGTTCCGCCGACACGCTCGACCGTGCCGAGCAATTGCGAATCGCCGAGTGGCTCGGCTTTCAGCAGCGGAGCGGCCTGCTTCCCGTCGAGCAGTTCATGCGCGATTACTTTCGGCATACCAACAACGTTTGGCAATTGGTCCGCCGCCGTGAAGCGAGTTTGATCGCCACGACCACCGTCTCCAAAGTGCTCGACCCGTTGTTCGGCAGAAACGTCGGCGGAGATTTCCGCGTCGGCATGAACACGATTGGGGCCACCCCCAATGGCATCGCCAAAATCAAGCAGGACATGGGCGAAGTCCTGCGGCTTGTGGAATTGGCGGCCACGGAAAACAAGCCGCTCGACCAAGTCACCTATTCGACGCTTTTGCTGGCGGCCCCCGAATTTCCCGAAGAAGCCTCCGAGCCCGTGCGAGGTCGGTTCTACGACATGCTCGGCGATCCCGACAGCGTGGGCAGGGTTTTGAGCTTGCTGCACGAATTGGGTTACCTCGAAAAAATTGTTCCCGCGATGCGGCATGCCCGTTGTCTTTTGCAGTTCAATCAATATCACAAATACACGGTCGACGAGCATTCGCTCCGCGCGGTCAGCGAAGCGGCCAGCTTCGCCAACCGCCAAGACGATCTCGGCTTGGCCTACAATGACGTCACCGACAAGCGCGTCTTGCATCTGGCCCTGTTGCTGCACGATCTCGGCAAAGGCTTTGAAGAAGATCACAGCGAGGTGGGCAAGCGGATCGCCGAAGAAACCGCCAAGTTGTTTCAGCTTGACGACCGCTCCACCGGCGACGTGGTCTTTCTCGTACACAAGCATCTCTC
Organism: Bythopirellula sp.; assembly: GCA_041747595.1. Lineage (GTDB taxonomy): Bacteria > Planctomycetota > Planctomycetia > Pirellulales > Lacipirellulaceae > Bythopirellula. Next base: position 1,688 of record JBGTEU010000457.1, on the reverse strand, counting down.
GCTGTCGCATCTCGCGTTCCGCCGCGATACTTCCGATCTCCGCCTGCTCGAAGCCTTCGCTCGCCAAGTGGGAACGGTCGAGCGATTGCGGATGCTGTTTGTGCTGACCTGCGCCGACCTCGCCGCCGTCGGACCCGACGTGCTCACCGATTGGAAACGCGACGTGCTGGTGGAAGTCTATTCCCGCATCGTGAGCTTTCTGCAAGATGATGATTCGACCGACTTTCGCGCGAAGCTCACCGCCAAGACCGCCGCGGTGCTCAAGGAGCTCACCCCTCCGCAACAAGCCGATGATTGGTACATTCGCCAATTCAATGCCCTCCCCTCATCGCATCTCATCAATCTCGAACCACGGCAAATCGTCGACACCTTGGCCCGCCTGAAACCGCTCAAGGAAAACGAAGCCGCCGCTTGGTGCATTTACCAGGAGTCGGCCAAGACCATCGAGTGCATGGCCGGGGTCAACCGCGGAGTCGGCCGCGGCGTGTTTTCCAACATGGCGGGGGCGCTCAGCAGCGAACGGCTCGAAATCTTGTCCGCCGACGTCGACGTGCTGGCCGACGATCTGCTCATCGTTCGCTACACGGCCACCGACTCGCAAACTTCGCGGCCCCCGGTGGCGGAGCGGCTCGCCGAACTCGAACAAAAAATGCTCTCGTCGATTGTCTCCGACCAACCGCCCCGGTTTGGCCGCGTCTGGGGCGAGGACCAGGCCGCCGCCTCGAAAATGCTCTCGCCGCTGCCGACCGAGGTCCGGATCGACAACGGGCTCTCCGCGAGTTTCACGATCGTCGAGGTCTTCACCTTCGACCGCCCCGGCCTGCTCTACGCGCTGGGCCGCAAACTGCATGAGCTGGACCTGAGCATCCGCCACGCCAAGATCGGTACTTATCTCGACCAAGTGGTCGACGTGTTTTACGTGACCAACCGCGAAGGCGAGAAAATCGCCGACGAGGGATTTCTCGAACACGTGCGGCAGCAAATGCTCTCGGCGGCCGAATCGAAGTGATCTCGATTGTCTCGAACAGCCACGCAGCCGAGCGGTCTCATTGCGATGTTTTTTTGAATCTCATTTCAAGACGGTCAACTTGGTCAAGACGGTCAAGACGGTCAACTTGGCAGGCACTTTTTTCTCTGCCACGCCATCGGGAAGATGCAGGCCAACCCATGAATTGGTGCATTTGCCCTGGTTTTCGTTAAAAATCCTCGGGTTTCGTACGAAGCGGCCAACGCCAATTGCAGTTTTCTCCCGAAGGGGACAGCATTTTGCCAAGGGGCCAAGGTTTCTGAGGGGGACTATGGACAGTGGGAATGTGGACTGTGGATTATGAGAGCGCGCAGCGGTAGCGCGACCGTAGGCCGGAACGAGTTATGCGAGTTCCGGCGCATGACGGATTCCTTGCCGCCAGTATTGATTTGCAGAGCACGTATCCGCCGGGGCGGATTCCGGCCACGATCAAGTTATTAAAGAACATAGCCAGTGTTTCATGGCGTGAGTACACGCGATGGTGCGACACCCATTATCGCGGATGCAAAGCGGCTATCAACAACAATTTTTGGCCGCTTGTCGGAATTTTTTAAACGCAGAGATCGCAGAGAACACGGAGGAAAGAAGGAACCGCTGATGCACGCTGATGGGACCTATTAGTGCGAAAAATCGGACGGGTACGACCTATCCCCTTTTATTT
>JBGTEU010000456.1:0-3600 GCA_041747595.1 Bythopirellula sp. | reverse complement strand
GCGCTGGAAGGACTTGCTGCGCGGCCTTGTAATGGACATCGCGTGCCCAGACTTCTACGTCAAGCGATAACCCGATCGTCGTCAGTATTGCGTCGGCCAAAGGAATTGTTATTCCATTGGTACGCAATTGAGATTGCACATCACCGACCTCGTCCCACATGGCGTTGGGAATCGCTACTTGTTGGAACCCGTCTAAGATAGTGACGAGACTTGCTCTGTTAGCGGTTCCTCGCGCGCCACTCAAGATCTCGGCTCTGGTGACGCCGCAAACCGCGCCTCCGACCAATTTCATTTGCGCAAAGAGAGTAAATCTTTCGTTCGCAGAAAATCGATGATCAGGGAAGCATCGAGCAGCGTCATGAAGCCTTACCATTGACTTGGTCAATTTCCATGTCTCTTGATAACCGCCAAGCGTCGAAATCGTAGCCTTCCAGCCCGAAAACGGCAGCCTCAACATCCGCCAAATTCTTCGTTGCCGGAGTGACGCTGGGGGTGGAAATTTCCTGCACAACGATTTCCACATTTTTGCCCATCAGCGGCTTCAGTTGTGGAAGATGCAGTGTTTCTGAATCGAGCATGGTTTCAATGCGGATGGCGTGCATAGGAAAGTCTTCCAGAACAAAATAAGACTATCTTGATTATACACCCTCTTCGCTGGATGCATGTAAAACTTTCTTATGACTTCTCTTTATTCGCATACACGTTCGGTGGCATGAAGTCAAAGTTACGGCTCTGCTGGAAAAACGCGAGCGGGTTCTCGTAGACAATCCGGCGGATGAGCTCCTCGGCGTGGCCGCGGCGACGCATTTCGAGGATGAAATCTGGTACGGCAGTGGGTTTCGACGGACCCCAATCGCCGGCGGAGTTGACCAGCAACCGTTCGGGGCCATAGATCTCGAGCATGTCCGCCGCACGGGCCGGCGTACACTTGCTCACCGGGTAGAGCGTCATCCCGGCCCAAAAGCCGGCTTCCAACACAGGCCGAATCGTGTGTTCCTCGACGTGATCGACGAGAACCCGATTGCGGTCCAGGCGGCCGTCGTCGGTGAGCATGTCGAGAATCATCCGCGTTCCTTGGTGTTTGTCCTCTAAGTGCGGCGTGTGGATCAGAATCTGTTCGTCGGTCTTCATCGCGAGGTCGAGGTGTTCTAAAAACACGATAGCCTCATTGCGGGTATTTTTATTGAGGCCGATCTCGCCGATTCCCAGCACGCCCGGAGAATCGAGAAATTCCGGGATCATCGCCAGCACTTCGCGTGAGAGCGACACATTCTCGGCTTCCTTGGCGTTGATGCAGAGCCAAGTGAAATGGCTGATGCCGTAACTGGCCGCACGCTTGGGCTCGAAGCCGGTAAGCTGATGAAAATAGTCGCGAAAGCCGTCGACGCTGCCCCGATCGTAACCAGCCCAAAACGCGGGTTCGCTCACCGCGACGCAACCCATCTTCGCAAGAGTTTCGTAGTCGTCGGTGGTCCGCGAAACCATGTGAATATGCGGGTCGATATAATCCACGCGAGCCTCGCCTCAAATTATTTCTTCACGCCGAGCGAGCTTTGCCACTTGGCATCGTAGGGCCTGCTGAACAGGAGTTGTACTTGCTCGGCGCGATCGTCGTCGTGTTCGAGCACCAACTCCAGCGCGGCCCGCAATTGCGACCAACGCGGATCGTCGGGATTGTCATCCTCGGCACGCGACACCCGGTCGAGCGCCGCCGCGATTTCGAGGATCTTCGCCCGGGTAGGAAGAAATTCCCGATCCATAATTTCGCGGCTCGATTGCGGAGCAGACATTACGGCCCTCCCACTCACTCGGCCTCGGTTACCATTTTGCTACGCGACGCGCTGACGAACGTGCCGAGCAGCATCACGGCCAATTGGCTAAACACGAACAACAGGAGCCACTTCACGCGGCCTTCGGTAAATCCGTAGGAGTGCAGCCCCACGCCCATCAAGTTCACGCCAAACCACGACCACGCGGTCACTACATTGCCGAATACAGCTAGCACAGCCAACCCGCGATGCGCGATCATGCCGCCCCAACGGGCGTGCAACACCAACGCGTTCCATAGCACGATAATCAGGGCGCCATTTTCCTTGGGATCCCAACCCCAAAAACGGCCCCAAGAATCGTCGGCCCACAGACCGCCCAGCACCGTGCCGACAAAGCTGAAAAACGTCGCGAAGCAAAGCGTGCCGTAGGTCATGCGGGTGAGTTGCTTGCGGCTCTCGTCGTCGAGTCGCCGCAGCCATAACGCCATCACTATGTACACGACCCCCATCATGCCGGCGAGAATCGTCGTCGAATAACCGAGCGTGATGGTAACGACGTGGGTAGCGAGCCAGAACTGGGTATCGAGCACGGCCTGCAGAACCATGAAGGTGTCGCCGTCGCCTGCCAGGTTGTAAGCGATGAAAAGCGTCGGGAAGCCTACGATCGCGGCCAGCAGATTTCCGAGGCCTCGCCGGTAAACGTATTCGTAAACGAGCGCGAACAACACCGCGGCCCAACCGATGAACACGGCTGAGGAATAAAGATTCGTCACGGGGGGGCGGCCCGAAATATAAATCCTCGCCACCAACGCGTAGGTGTGCAGGGCGAAAGTGAACCACAACAGCCAATTCGCCGAGCGATTGAGCGCCGTTGACCAGCCAAGCCACGAACTCGCCGCAAGGACGAAGCACACCAAATACAATGCCATCGCCAACACGAACGGGTTGAAATGGTTGAAGTAGGCTTCATATGAGATGCGGCCAAGGTCGAGCCGCTCGGCGGTTTTGCGTTCGCCAACGCTTGCTTCGCTGACCAGCTTTTCTTGATAGGCAGCGTCCGCCTCGGCCCGCTCGGTGACGATCATCTGATAGGCGGCAAGGGCCGAGTTAAATTTGTCCAAATCATCGGCGCGGTAGGCATCAAGAATATCGCGGAACGCGGGCGTTGCCGTGTTCTGAGGACGCTGCATCAAACCGTTCACCGCGTATTCCACTTCAGCGGCAAACGCGATTTGCCAAGGCTGGTCGGGCTCAATCGGCGGAATCGCTCGGGGTCCATTTTTATCCAATCGCTGAATTTCCTGGCCGATCATTGCGAGATCCGCCTGGAGATTCTCCGCCGTGTCGGTTCGGAGTGCCGGATTGGCAAAAGAATCCTGCAAGGTCGTGTACAAGAAAATTCGCTTGGAAAGTTCCAACACCTTCTTTTGCTCGAGCGTTTGCTTTTCTGGGGGAACTTCGGCCGCGAGCCGCCATTGCTTGAGCGTTTCCTCGCGCCGGTCGGTCAGTTCCGCCACGCTGTAACGGAAACCGTCGCGGCGCTCGAGCCCCAACGTTTGCAGCAGATCGAGGTTCTCGATCCGCAAGACCTGATCATCTTGCGCGCCGCGGGACTTGGCGACCACGACTCGCAACCACTTTGTCGCCGAGACTTTCGGCTTGATTCCAAACAAGCGACCGAAGGCCGAGGGGCTTTCCTTGTCGAGTTCCACCTGGCCTTGGCCCGAGATCACCGTAAGCACATTGCGGGCCAGCGTATCGAACGGTTGGATGCGGCCCTCGTAGGCCAACGGCAACTCGCCGAACTTGTGAATCTGCATCTCGGTGGCGG
>JBGTEU010000455.1:0-3777 GCA_041747595.1 Bythopirellula sp. | reverse complement strand
CCCAGGGATTGCAATCCCTGGGCGTTGCCGACTTAAGACCGTGCGAACTTGTGAAAGCGCTCTTTGAGATCGAGCGTTACGGACCCTGGTTTGCCGGTGCCGATTGCGCGGTCATCGACTTTCACCACGGGGATGACCTCGGCAGCGGTGCCGGTGAGGAAACACTCGTCGGCCACGTACACGTCGTGCTTGGTGAGCGAGAATTCCTTCACTTCGACGCCGGCCGCTTGTGCGAGTTCAATGACCGCTTCACGCGTCACGCCAGCCAGAATGCCCGCATCGAGAGGTGGCGTGAGCAACACGCCGTCACGCACCAAGAAGATGTTGTCGCCCGTGCATTCGGCGACTTCACCCTTATGATTGAGCATGAGGGCTTCGACGCAACCGGCCTTCAAGCCTTCGATTTTGGCGAGAATGTTGTTGAGATAATTGAGCGATTTGATCCGCGGGCTCAGGGCCGAGGGATGATTTCGCGTGATGCTCGTGGTAATGATCTCGAGGCCCTGTTCGTAAAGCTCTTTCGGATAGAGGGCAATCGCGTCGGCAATGATGATGATCTGAGGATTGCTACAGCGGTTGGGGTCGAGACCCAGCGTGCCGGCGCCGCGGGTCACTACGGTGCGAATGTAGCCGTCGGTGATCGAATTTTTCTTGACGGCACCGCTGATCGCGTCACACATTTCGGACTGCGACAACGGTATTTCCAGGCAAATCGCATGAGCCGATTCGTACAGCCGACGGACATGCTGCTCCAGGCGAAACACCTTGCCGTTGTAGCTCCGTAGGCCCTCGAACACTCCGTCGCCATAAAGCAGGCCGTGATCGAAAACGCTGATTTTCGCTTCTTCCTGGGGGAAGAACGTGCCGTTGATATAAATTTGTCGGGACATGAATATTAATTGTTCGGTTAATGAAGAGAAATCAATCTCTCGCAAAGGCGCTAAGACGCAAGAGAAAACCTGAATTGCGTCTTAGCGCCTTTGCGAGAAACAAACAACGGACAGCTACCACAGAATCATGGTTCGCTTGAGGCCGCTGCGACTATGCTTTCTGAATTCGGCCCTCGTCAAGCCGCACGATGCGGTCGGCCTGCTCGGCGATCCATGGGTCATGGGTCACCATGACTATAGTGAGCTTCTCCCGGTGGTTCAACTCACGCAGAATCTCCATGATCTGCTCACCCGTGGTGCGGTCCAGATTACCGGTGGGCTCGTCGGCGAGTAAAACCCGCGGCCTGGAAAGGAGCGCCCGGGCGATGGCGGCCCGCTGCATTTCGCCGCCGGAGAGTTCCCGCGGCTTGTGCTTTGCCCGGGCACTGATTCCCATCATTTCGAGTAAATCTTCCGCCCGCCGGCGATGTTCTCCCCGCCGCAGCCAATAACTGAGCGTACTTTCAGCAATCAGCGCGGGGGCAAGCACGTTTTCCAGCGCGGTAAGTTCGGGGAGCAAATGATAGAACTGGAAAATCATGCCGAAATGCTTGTTTCGCAAAAGATCGCGGCTGGCGCTGGGCAAGTTGTCGATTCGATTGCCGTCGAAATGAATCTCACCGGCGTCGGGTTTGTCGAGTGTCCCCAGAAGATGCAAGAGCGTGCTCTTGCCGCACCCGCTCGAGCCGACGATGGCGAGAAACTCCCCTTCGTAGATCGAGAGATCAATCCCCTGCAGGACGGGAATGCCGAATGAACCCTTCTGATAACTCTTAAACAGCCCGCGCGTGGCGAGTTGCACCTTGGCATTCGTTGGCTGCGAAGCAAGGGCCGAACTCCCGGCAACACGCTGCGGAACCGAAAACGACTTTGGACGTGGGTCGCCTGTTTGAGAATTAAAGTGGCTACTCATATCGCAAAGCCCTTACCGGATGGAGATTGGCGGCACGGAAAGCGGGGAGTATGCTCGCCAACACGGCGATCAAAACGGCACCCGCACAGACCCAAGTCACAGTAAAGGGTTCGACGATCGTGGGAATCTTGTAGAAATAATAGACCGAAGGGTCGAACACCGGTTGGCCGGTGATGCGGCCCAACAGATCGGCGATCTCGTTGATGTTGGCAACAAACAAAAGCCCCAGCACCATACCCACTCCCGAGCCGACAATGCCGAGGCTCAGGCCATAGCCCAGGAAAATTCCCATCACGCCATTGCCGGAGGCGCCAAGTGATTTGAGGATTCCAATGTCGCGAGTCTTTTCCACGACGATCATATAGAAGATCGCGAGAATGCCAAAGCCGGCCACAGCGATGATCATGAATAACAGCACGTTCAGCACGGCGGTTTCCATGTTGACCGCGGCGAGTAGCGGGCCCTGTTTGTCCCGCCAGGTGCTCACCATGTAAAGCTGCGCGGGAAATGCATTCCTCAACTTGTCTCGCACCGCTTCGGCATTGGCACCGGGACGAAGTTTCATTTGGATGGAAGTAAATTTGCCGATGCCCGTTTCAGGGTCGATCATCCCGCGGCTACGCTGCAATTCCTTGAGTGGAACGAAGACGAAATTCGCATCGTACTCGCTCATTTTGCTCTCATAAAAATCAACAATCGTGTAAAACTCGCTGATCGCCTCGGGGGGGAGTGACGCCTTGGGAAAGCTTACCCGCACGTCGTCGCCAGGGAGGGCGACAAAGTGATCGCTGCCATCTGCCGCACGGAAGCCGCACACGCCGATGCCAAGCACAATCCCCACGTGTTGCTCGACGGCCATGTCGAAATCACGACCCTTCGTATCGCTGTCCTCGGCGGATTTGGTGAAAAAGGGATTTGCCGACTGGTCGGTCTCGGGTGCCGTCGAGATGAGCTCACGCTGCTTTTTCAGTCTTGCTTTCTGACGGCGATAGCCCCAGCCCGCTTGTTCCATTTGCAGGCGGGGCTTTTGTTCTTTGCTCTTGGGAATTTGATGGTCGTAAACGTCGTAGCCCCCGCTGCGAAGCGAAAAACCGAGATGATCGCGGTTTGCCGGGTGCTGCAAGTACTCGCCGAACGCGCTGACGCTCGCGTACGTGGCTTCGTCGATGCCCACCAGCGTGATCTGCCGGGTGAGAAGCTGCTGATTGATGTCGATATACATGAGTGCCGGTACGTGAACCGTGGGAGACATCCCCGCGATGTCATCACCGGCTACTTCGCGGATTTTGCGCATGTGGGCGTCGGCATCGGCGACGCCATCCATCGAATGGCTCTCAAAGATCAGATCGCCCAACATGCCGTTGATGCGAGCTTGCATCTCGTGCGTGAAGCCGGCCATGACGCTGTTGACGACGATCATCGTCGCCACGCCGAGCATGACGCTCACAATGCAGACGAGCGCGATATAGCGCGTGCGTAAGTAACGCCAGCATAAAAGCAGTTTGTACATGGGGTCCGTCCGTGGACTAAGGGTTTTTCAGTTTTGCCCGCGAAACCGCAAGCGACGTCCTTACTTTTCTGGTCGTAGCAGCGGGAACAGGATCACATCGCGGATTGTTTGGGTGTTCGTGAGCAGCATTACCAGCCGGTCGATGCCGATGCCTAAGCCGCCCGCGGGCGGCATGCCGTGCCGCAGCGCACGCACGAAGTCGGTATCCATCTTGGCCATCGAGTCTTCTTCATCCATGCCGGCCAGTTGCGTGCGGAACAGTTCTTCCTGCAGATCGGGGTCGTTGAGCTCGGTGTAGGCGTTCGCCACTTCCATCCCTTGGATGAAGAGCTCGAACCGTTCGGCAATGGCCGGATTGTCTCGTTTGCGCTTGGTGAGCGGGCAAATGCTCGCCGGGTAATCCATGACGAAAATAGGTCCCGTGA
>JBGTEU010000454.1:0-3828 GCA_041747595.1 Bythopirellula sp. | reverse complement strand
TGGTTGCTAGCTTACTTTTAATAGTTCGGAATTCCTCGTCGCTGAGCCCACCTTGATCATGTAAATCGCGGAACTTCGTCATCATCGCGCTGCTCTCGGCCATGTCGTCAACCTTGCGATCCCGAAACTTTCTAACAACGGCAATCCCGATGGCCATCAACACAAACACCGCCGCAAACAACAATGCCGCCTGGGTAAGCGACTGCAACTCTTCATTCATAGGATCCACGGCCCGTCCAAGGGTCGCCTTATCAAACGAACTGTCACTGTTGCCCCGTCACACCATCGTTTTGGCCGTACTACCCATTATGGGCGACTGGCCAGCTTGAGTCCAGATTTTGCAGTTTTGCCTGCCTATTTTGCTTAGTCGGAAATTTAGGAAAAGCAGCGATCTTCCCCAGTTTTTCCCAATCGCCCGGTTTCTTGCCTGAGCTTCAAGGGGCCGCCCGGGCAACTCCGATGTTGGATGATGGGGGAAACTGCGCGCAGCGAGCCGAGTCGTCCCGACCCCCCGTCCAAACCGACGTTCCGCGGGGTCGAGACGACCCGGCTCACAACAAGCGGTTTGAAATGCATAAACTCTCCGAAATCGAACATTCACGAACGACCATGAACAAACGGTTTCACCGTTTGCTTGGGTGCGTGTGTTTGTTCCTCACGAGCCACCTGACCACGATCGCCAACGCCCAGGTCGCGCCGACTCCGCAGCCCATTTACTGGCAGCAGCCGTTGCTCTTTATTCCCTACCAGGTCAACAACGAAATCCCCGCGACTCGTGACATTGCCCAAGTGCAACTCTTGTTGTCGCGCACGCTCTCCAACGACTGGGTCGTGCTGCAATCGGCAAAACCTAACGTACAAGGCTTCAGTTACCATGCCCCTGCGGATGGCCGCTACTGGTTCGCCCTCAAACATCTTGACGCCAACGGCCAACCGCTCGATGGCGTGAATGTCGTGCCGCAATTGCAGCTCGTGATCGATACGCAAATGCCGCAGCTCGCGCTTTCCGCCGCGCTCGAGGGTGCGAACCAAATCGCGATCCGCTACGAAGCGTCCGACGCCAATTTGCAGCCGGCCTCGCTCATTATTGAAGCGCGGCCTGCCGGGGGTTTGTGGACCAATGTGAGCCTCGGCCCGCCGGAAGTTGCCGAGCCGGAGCGATTGGTCGGCAGCGTGCGTTGGCCCTTGCCAAGCAATTCTGGTGAAATTGAAATTCGCGGCTCGATTGCCGATGGCACCGGCCAGCGCGGCCAAGCCAGCGCCATCGTGCCGCTCACGGGCCCAAGCTTTGGGATTCCCGACCACACGGCCCCGTCGACCGAATTCACGCCCCTCCCCAACGTCGCGACAGGCCGTTCACCGTTTGACGCCACCGCGCGTGATCCCTTCCAATCGGCGTCGAGCGGATCGCAAGATTGGCCCGCGAACAATCAGCTACCCAGTGCCAATCAAAACATGACACCCGTGGCGGGCGCGCCGTCGGCAACAAATTCCTACTTCCCTGCGAACGACAACCACCAGGCGCGTCGCACTCAGGCGAAGTTCGCGGTCGACGGGGCGGAGAACTGTGCGCCCGCAAATGCGAACAGCTTCGCGCCAAATCTCATTAACGCGAATCAAGCACCACAGGACGCGCCACTCGCGCTACCTACCACCGAAAGTTCGAAATGGAACTCCGCCGCTCGGGCGGAAGGCGAACCCATGCTGGTCAACGCGCGGACCTTCGACGTGGAGTACGACCTGCAATCGGTCGGACCCTGGGGCGTCGCCAAGGTGGAACTATGGGGCACCCAAGACGGCGGCAACACCTGGCAGAGTTTTGGAGTCGATCCCGACAACCGCAGTCCGTTGCGCGTGACGGTTCCCAATGCGGGGACATACGGTTTTCGCATTCTCGTCGAAGGTGCGAACGGCGTGAGTGCCACGCCGCCACAATCGGGGGCCGAACCGGAGCTCGTCGTCTCGGTCGACTTGCAGCCGCCAACAGCGGAACTCCTGGCCGTTGAACCGGGGGAGGGAAATCTCTCCGATCACTTACGAATCCGCTGGACCGCCACGGATGACAATCTCGAACCCCGGCCCATCGGTTTGTTTTACAGCTCATTCCCGAATGGCCCTTGGTCTACGGTTGCAGCCGGACTCGAGAATACGGGCGCTTACGTGTGGCGAATCGAACGCCACGTACCGGGGCGGTTTTATTTGCGGCTGGAGGTGCGTGACACGGCCGGCAACGTAGCGACGTACCAAACATCCGAGCCGATCGAGCTCAACCGCCCGCAACCGACGGGCACGCTGCGCAATGTGCGGCCGATTGATAGCGTGCCAAGGGTTGGGGGGGAGTAAGACTTAGCCGGCAGCGTCCCGCTATTCAATTTGGAACTTCGATTCGTTTTCGTCTGTTCTTATCTCTCAACCAAATAAATACCTTCTACTCAGTAGATAAGAGATCCCTGCGCACAGCAAGAAACAGTATGTGCCAGGAATCATGAAGATCGGTAACGTTAGGTCAAGTCCGTGATATCTCGAGACCCGTGAAGGATTCGACGAACTTCGACACCATCTTCGAGCGGCACGTAAAATATTAGGTATTTTTCATACGTGTGTCGTCGGATGCCCTTGTCGAGGTGGTCAACTGCTTCACCTAACAACGGATTCGAAGCAAGAAGATGAAGCGTCTGGTCGAGTCCATCAATCCAGTTCAAGGCACCATCGAGACTCTTTTCGGCAAGATAGAGTGCGATCTCTGAAAAATCCCGGTTAGCCGACGGAGTTCGAACGATAAGCGGCATAACCAATCACTCGGACGCTCGATCGGCATACCGCGCTCGTAGCTCACTCTTCAAATGATTTGAGTCCCACGGTTCGCACTGCCCGAGTTCCGATTCTTTTCTGGCTTCCGCTAATTTTCCTCGTACGAAATCATCGTCGAGCCTAACTCCGTCCTGCTCAGCCAGCAAATAAACACGGTGAGTGATGGGATCTTCAAACCATGCACAACCGGCCCCCGCTTGGACGGCGGCGATTTGCTCGGGAGTTAATGAAATCTGCAGGGGCGCATTCATATCTACCATGATAACGCGGAATCGCTGCGAAAAAAAGTCCTTGGCAAATCTCGTCGAGTTCGGCTTCTAGACGGTTTTGGCTGAATTCCGCGTCATTAACCTACCCCGCACAAATCGGCACAAGCGCCACCGTGAGCGGGAGATCAAGCTGGAACGTTGCGCCTTTCATGCGACCGCCGCTGGTCACGCGTAAACTTCCATCCATTTCCGTGGCGGCATTTGCGCAGCTATGCAAGCCGAAGCCGTGTCCCGTCGCTTTGGTGGTGAAACCATGCGAGAAAATCATGTTGAGCTTGTCGGGTTCGATTCCCACGCCGGTATCGGCAATTTCGATACGCAGCCGGTCTCCAGCGGCCCAGGTTCGCAGCAGAATCTTGCGCTCGCCTTCAAGTTGTTCATGCAGTGCTTCCTTGGCGTTTTTCACGAGATTGATCACGATTTGCAACAACCGCTGCCGATCGACGAGCACAATTGGCAGGTCTCCGTAGTCCTTCACAACTTCGATGCGGTGCTTATCGAAAGACGCCCCGTTTAACCCAATGGAATCGTCCAACAGCTCATTCACGTCGAGCGGTTCAATCAGCCCCCCGGAAGTCGCGTACGATTGCTGCGTGCAAATGATCGCCTTGATATGGTCGACGCTCTCGGTCAGGGCTTTGGCCTCCTTAAGCAGCAACTCCTGGTCGTTCTCCAGATGATCGGAGAGCACTTTAAGGAAGCGAGGAACAAGCTTGCCTTTGTTATCGTTCGTCAAATAGGTGCCCAG
>JBGTEU010000453.1:0-6778 GCA_041747595.1 Bythopirellula sp. | reverse complement strand
TTCGGCGATGAGTTGTTCCGTCTTTAGCTCGGTTGCGATGCTCATGGCCGTTCCTCTTTAACCCACGCTGCCTTCCATCTGCAATTCGATGAGCCGGTTCATCTCGACGGCGTATTCCATCGCGAGTTCCTTAATCAACGGCTCGATAAAACCGCTCACGATCATCGAACTCGCCTCGGCCTCGGTCAGCCCGCGGCTCATCAGGTAAAAGAGCTGCTCTTCGCCGATCCGCGAAACGCTCGCTTCGTGCTCGACTTGCACGTCTTGCACTTCGACTTCGATGTAGGGATAGGTGTCGCTGCGGCTATCGGAATCGAGGATCAGCGCGTCGCACACGACGTTGCTCTTGCTGCCAACGGCACCGTCTTCGATTTTGCACAGACCGCGGTAGCTGCTGCGGCCGCCGTTCTTCGAAATGCTTTTCGAGATGATACGGCTCTTGGTGTGCGGGGCGCAGTGGACCACCTTGGCACCGGCGTCTTGATGCTGACCCTTCGAGGAAAATGCAATCGAGAGGATCTCGCCGCGGGCCCCCGGCTCCATCATGTAGACGGCCGGGTACTTCATGGTGAGCCGACTGCCCAGGTTGCCGTCGATCCATTCCATCAAGGAATCTTGGTAAGCGACGGCCCGCTTGGTCACGAGATTGTAAATGTTGTTGGCCCAATTCTGGATCGTCGTGTAACGGCAACGGCCGTTCTTCTTGACGATCACTTCCACCACGGCCGAGTGCAAGCTCTCGGTGGTGTACATCGGGGCCGTGCAGCCTTCGACGTAATGAACCGAGGCGCCCTCGTCGACGATAATCAACGTCCGCTCGAATTGACCCATTTGCTCGGCATTGATGCGGAAATAAGCCTGCAGCGGAAATTCAATCTTCACGCCCGGCGGCACGTAGATGAAAGACCCACCCGACCAAACGGCCGAGTTCAGCGCGGCGAATTTGTTGTCCGACGGCGGGATGATCTTGCCGAAATATTCGCGGAGCAGTTCGGGATGCTCGCGAACTGCGGTATCGGTGTCGGTAAACAAAACACCCTGGTTGCCGAGTTCTTCTTGCAGCGAACCGTAAACCACTTCGCTCTCAAATTGGGCCTTCACCCCGGCGAGGTACTTTTTCTCGGCCTCGGGGATGCCTAACTTGTCGAACGTGTCTTTAATGTCTTGAGGCACGTCGTCCCACGATTTTCCCTGCTCGTTCGACGGCTTCAGGTAGTAAAAGATGTCTTGGAAGTTGATCCCGATATCGCCGCCCCACTTGGGCATCGGCTTCGACTCGAAGATCTTGAGCGATTCGAGCCGGAAATCGCGCATCCAGCCCGGCTCTTTTTTCATCTCCGAAATCTGCGCAACGATCTCGGCGTTCAAACCACGTTTGGCTTTGAACACGTCGTGCGACGGGGTGATAAAGTCGTACTTGTTGATTTCGCCGATAGTGGCGGGTTCTTGCAGAATATCAGTAGCCATATCTATTCCCTCTTTGGGAGGTGAATCCTCCCTCTTGTGAGGTGGGTAAGTCAGGGGTCTAAACAGCCTCGGCGGTAGCCATGGCTTTTTCGTCTTCGGCCGCTTCGGGGTAATCGGCACGGATGCGGTCGTAGCCGTCAGTAAACAATTCGTGGGCGAGTTCCACGCCCCCCGTCTCGACGATCTTGCCGCCGAGCATCACGTGGGTGAAGTCGGGCGTGTTTTGGTCAAGCAGCTTGTCGTGGTGGGTGATAATCAGCGTGCCCATCGCGGCGCTGTCGGCGGTTTCCTTGCCAATCTGAGCGATACTCTGGCTGGCAAGCTTCACGGCGTCGACGTCGAGGCCGCTGTCGGTCTCGTCGAGGATCGCAAATTTGGGACGCAGCATCGCCATCTGCAAAATCTCGGCCCGCTTCATTTCGCCGCCGGAGAAACCATCGTTCACGTAGCGGCGGGCGAACTCGACGTCCATCCGCAAGTGTTCCATTTTCTCGGTCAGCTCTTTGCGGAACTGACGCATGGGAATCAGTTCCTCCCCCTCTTTGCGACCTGGGTTGCGGACGTTCGTGGTCGCGTGCCGCAGGAAGTCGGCCATCTTCACGCCGGGAATCGCCATCGGTCGCTGAAACGCCATGAAAATCCCAGCCCGGGCGCGCTCGGTGGCGTCCCACTCGGAAATATCCTCGCCGTTGAGTTCGATCGTGCCCTCGGTGACTTCGTAATTGGGGTGCCCCATGATCACGTTGCCGAGCGTGCTCTTGCCCGAGCCGTTGGGACCCATAAGCGCGTGGGTCTCGCCCCGGTTGATCGTGAGATTCACGCCGCGCAAGATCGGCTTGCCTTCGACGGAGACATGGAGATTCGTGATTTTTAGCGTTTCAGTCATTTTTCAGTTCTTAGTTAATCTTCGATACTCTTCAATTTCAAAATAGCCGCGACTCGACGAGTCGCAGGTCCCAGACAATAGTAATCAGCCAGTAATTTTTTGATGATCGTAAACAGGATCGATATCCACCTCTGCGGCGACGTAGCCACTGTGATGCGGCATGGGGAGTTCGTCTTTGACCTTTCGGCCGAGCGACCCAGTGCCGGCGCTGCCAGCACTTTTGGCGATGCGATGGCCCTTGATCTTGTCTTGGATCCGCATCAGGCCTTCGAGCAACGCCTCGGGCCGTGGCGGGCAGCCGGGGCAGTAAACATCCACCGGCACGACCAAGTCGACACCCTTCACCACGTGGTAGCCATATTTGAAATACGGTCCGCCACCTACCGTGCAGGCACCCATGGCGATCACGAATTTCGGATCAGGCATGAGATTGTAAAGCCGACGGACGCGGCTCGCCATTTTGTACGTGACCGTCCCGGCGACGATCATCAGGTCGGCTTGCCGTGGCGTCGCACGAAATGCACCCGCACCAAATCGGTCCATGTCGAAGCGGCTCGCCCCGGCGGCCATCATCTCGATGGCACAACACGCCAGACCGAACGTCATCGGCCAAATGCTCGATTGCCGAGCCCAGTTGATCGCCTGCTCGACGGTCGTCGTAATGACGTTTTCCTCAAACCGTCCGTCAATCCATGGCTGACTCATAACACTCTTCCCAAGTTCAAAAAGTTTCAGGTCTCTGGTCCATCCAGAAACCTCGATAATCTGCCAAGCGTAACACGACCTTTCAGCAGTCGCTAGGTATTCCGTTGATTGTAGGCCGGAAAGAGTAATGCGAGTTCAGGCATGACCAATTGTTTTCCACGTTAAATTGCCGGCGTACTACTCGTTCCGGCCTACGACATTGTCAAGCCACCACTAGCCAGCCGACGCGACCAGATTCGAATTCGCTTCAAACGTACAATGCTTGTCTCCATCCAGTCGGCAGTCATGCAAACGAAGTCCACTGCCCAAAACTTCCGCAAAGAGCATTTTCTCCATCGAGCAAACGCTGCGATCTTGTTCGGCCAGGCTCGGATAAGGACACGCCAGCGCCTTAAGCACGGGCAATTGGCCTTCCACCGGTTGGACAACCTCAAAGGGGATGTTGCGGCCGCGCATGAGTTCGACGAGCGATTCCATCCGCTCTTGCAACGAATCGCCCTTGATCTGTTCGCGGTACACGTCGGCCAGCCGCGCGACAATTCGTTTCAGCAAGCCGTAGCGGACGTCGGGGTCCTTAACCGCGCGAATTTCCGTCCACAACACGCCGACCAAATCTTCGTAATTCGTTCCACTCGAGCGAATCCCCACCGCTGAAAGGGAATACCGATGCGTCGGTCGCCCCCGCCCCGCGGCTTCTGATTCACGCTCCACCATTCCCAGGTCCATTAGTCGGCCGAGACGCTGGCGTACTGCGGTGGCTGTCACCCCCGCGAACTCCACGAGCTCTAAGACTGTGGCCGCACCCTGCCGACGCAGGAATTCGATGATTTCGTGATCACCAATCCCCTGATCTTCACCAGGTTCCCTATTAAGCGATGCAGACATAAGTCGTTATCCTGAAAAACGTTGGCCTCTATTACCTTAGTTATCCTATCCGCTCGCCTATTTTTGACAATGGATGGTTTGATAAATATTCGCTCTTGGAGTTTGTCGCATCGTAAAGTGTTGACCCAGAATAAGTTATCGGCTAGAAGTTAGCAACAACTAGGGGGGTGATTCCCAAGCGTTCGTTGGTCAATTCAGCGTCTGGATTCAGCCTCGCTAGCACGAATGCTCGATAGTTTCTCATTTTCCCCATTTTGGAGCAAATGGCATGAGTGACGGCAAAAGGTCCGGGGAGCAATGGGGTTCCCAATTGGGGGTAATCCTCGCCGTCGCGGGGTCGGCCGTGGGATTGGGGAATTTTCTCCGGTTTCCGGGACAGGCTGCCCAGAACGGCGGAGGGGCATTCATGCTTCCCTACTTTGCCGCACTCATTTTTCTCGGCATCCCCATGTGTTGGGCCGAATGGACCATGGGCCGCTACGGCGGGAGCAAGGGCTTCAATTCCGCGCCGGGAATCTTTTCAGCAATTTGGCCGAACAAACTAGCTCGCTATTTCGGCGCGCTCGCGCTGCTCATCCCTCTCGTGATCTACATGTACTACGTGCTGATCGAAGCGTGGTGCTTGGGTTATGCGTACGACTATCTCGTGGGCAACTTCAACAACATTGAGCCCACCCCCGCGGCGTACTCTCAATACTTTGACGACTTCGTCGGAAAAAATGCCAACGGGTTTATTTACGAAGGGGGCAACAACAAACTGGTCAGCATTTTGCTGTTCGTGTTCGGGCTGAACCTCACTTTGATCTACCGCGGCCTTAGCAAGGGAATCGAAAAGTTCTGCAATGTCGCTATGCCGATCATGGCCGTCTGTGCGGTTTGCGTGCTTATTCGCGTGCTGACGTTGGGAACACCCGATCCTGCCATGCCGGAAAATAATTTGGTCAACGGACTGGGTTCGATGTGGAACCCCAATCCCGAGTTCCTTTGGAAGCCCGACACTTGGCTGGCCGCGGCCGGGCAGATTTTCTTTAGCATCTCGGCCGGTTTCGGAATCATCATCAACTACGCAAGCTACCTCAAGAAGAAAGACGACGTCGCCCTCAGCAGTCTTACCGCTTGCAGCGTGAACGAGTTCTTTGAAGTCTGCCTGGGCGGTCTCATTACCTTGCCGGCGTCGTTTATTTTCCTGGGCGCGAGCGCCACGATGATGGGGACCTTCGGTCTTGGATTCAACGCCCTGCCGAACGTCTTCGCGATGATGCCTGCCGGACGGGTGTTTGGATTTGTCTGGTTCTTTATGCTTTTTCTCGCGGCGATCACGAGCAGTCTCTCCATGTTGCAGCCGGTGATCGCTTTTTTTGAAGAAGGCTTGGGCCTCAAACGGCACGCGTCGGTCGCATTTCTAGGTCTCATCGCGGCCTTTGGCACCGGCTTTTGCGTGTACTTTTCCGAGGACACCGTCGCGTTGGATACGATGGATTTCTGGGTCGGCACATTCTTGATCTATGTGCTGGCGATGTTCCAAACGGTGCTTTACGGCTGGGGCATGGGGATCGAACGGGGTGAGGAGGAAATGCACCAGGGGGCACACATGCGTGTTCCTCGCGTCGTGCAGTTTGTTCTCAAGTATGTCTCGCCGATCTTTTTGTTTATCATTTTCGGCATGTTCTGTTATCAGTCCCTGGGACCAAGACTTTCAGTCCTGGTGAAAGACCCCGTTACGCTTACCGCAACGCTCTTCATTCTTGTTGTTTTTATTTTTCTTGCCTTGCTGTCGAATATCGCTTGCCGTCGCTGGGAGCGCGAAGGTCGACTTCCCGTGAAGGAATCCGTGAATTCAAGGAGCCTGCCATGACAACATCCGGCTGGGCCATCATGATCGTCTCGATCACGAGCGTGCTGTCGCTCATTAGCTTTTGTATGTACCGAGTGCTAACGCTCTCGCCGACCGAAGTCAGCGAAAGCATGAAGGCGCCGCTAGATATCGACACGGGCGACACTCGGGACGCGGATTGAGCTGTGGCATGATCCTTGAAGAACTTATTCCTGTTTTGCAAGTCGCGGTCGGCCCGGCGATTTTGATTTCCGGCGATGGGTTGCTGCTGTTGACCATGACCAATCGCCTGGGGCGAGTGATCGACCGCTCGCGTCTGATTGTCACGCTCTTGAAAGAGGGTGATGAGAATGAGAAAGAAAACTCTCAATCGCAGCTGAAGATTCTTTGGCATCGCGCCACGCTGCTCCGTTCGGCGATCTTCATGGCGGCGACCAGCGCGTTGTTGGGGGCACTGCTGATCATCCTGATTTTCTTGAGCGTATTGATGAAATGGCAAATCGGCTGGCTCATTAGTATCATCTTCATCGGCAGTATGCTGGGCGTGATGGGATCGCTCGTTTCGTTCCTGCGTGATGTGAACATGACGCTGCACGCGCTGGCCATCGAAACGAAACAACCCGGCTAGCCTTGAACGGGCTGCACATCAACTTGTCCCCATGCTCTGCGTGGGGACACTAGACACACCGCTCCGCGGTGATAAATGACATGACCAGCACTCGCTACAAGATCTACGACAACGCATATCCACACTTCCTAACATGCTCTGTTGTGGGATGGCTGCCTGTCTTTACTCGACCACCGGCAGCGCAAGTCATATTGGACAGTTGGAATTTCCTACAGCGCGAAAACCGGCTCACGCTATTCTGCTATGTCATCATGGAGAACCACCTCCACTTCATTGCATCCGGTACGGAACTGGCCAAACAAGTTGGCCTTTTCAAATCCTTTACGGCACGTAAGATCATAGACCACTTGGTGGCCTGTGGAGATGCTCTAAT
>JBGTEU010000452.1:0-6630 GCA_041747595.1 Bythopirellula sp. | reverse complement strand
CGAGCTAGCATGGCCGTTTGCGGCTTAGCCAGCGTTCGGTCGTGCCAATTCTGACGGTTATGACGGATATTCCCTCAACCCGCCATTTGTCCAAAGCCGATTCTAAGTCTGAAGACAACACCGTCGCGGCGCTCTGCCGTGGCGTCCCGCTATTGTGCATACCTTCGAGGGGGGAATTCGATGGTTCGCCGGATCCTATTCGCCGTTTGCTGCGCTGGGGCTCTCGCCTGCTGCGTTGCCGATTCCAGCACCGCTAGTGCCCAGCAAGCCTATGGCCGCTCTTGGGGCCAGACCTACACGACCCAAGACTGGCAGCGCTTCTACCACTATCCGTACGTGTACTATCCTCAAAACTTTTACGGCAACGAGTACTATCGCAGTGCCGACAGCCTGTACCACCGCTATCCGGCCGAGATGCGGATCCCGGTGTACAACCGCCATTGGCACAACTACTACCCCAATCGCCGCCTCTACCACAGCGGCCATCACTTCAATCTCGACGTGTTTTGATTGGGTGCTGATTTCGCGTGAGCAAGAAACCGACTTCTCGCTAAGCCGCAAGCGGCTGCTTGCGGCTTAGCGTTTTCTATTGCTACTGAATGCAATAGCTCCTATTACGATAAGCATCGCGGTACATGGTTCGGGCACCGCATGGATCGCCGCGAGCGAATCAAGGCTTCCCGTGAACTGCTGCTGCCAGAGGAGGAAGTCGCGGCCATCGACGTTACCATCGCCATTGGCATCGCCTTGATAATGCGTGGCGTTCGCGCTCAGGCCGTAGCCATTCTGCCACGCGCTCAAGTCGGCCTCATCCACGTCGCCATCCTCATCGAAGTCCGCCCCTGCCGGATCATCGACGCGAATCCAAGCGTTGTAAAACGCGATGCCGAAGTTGGCCCCCATGTCGTGGTAATAAGAAATGGGGCGGTTCTTGCCAAACTGCGTTTCGAAGGTAATGTCGACCTCCGCGCCCAACAAGAGATCAGCAAAATTGGCCGTGGTCCAACTAGTGCCGGTCGAATCGATATCGAGAATGTTGGGCTGAATGCTTTTTAATTCGACCCAGAAGTCGGCCAGGTTGTCTCCCTGCTCGTACTCAATGAATCCGAAGTCGTCACCGAGGAACGTAGGGATTGTCGAATGAAAATCGATAAACACCTCGAGCTGGCCAGGGGTCGACACGACGTCGGCGAGCATCGCTTCGCCAGAAACGCGAATGTCTTGATGCGTGGCCCAATTGTTGGGATGCCAGCGGCCGTTGGGATCTTGGTTGGGATTTTCAACCGTGGAACGACTCGTCCCCGCAAACCGGCCCGCGGGGTTCAACACGGGGTAGCAGAAGAATTCGGCTTCGTCCCGCAAGCGGACCGCCCGTGCGTCGTCGGAAACCAACCAGTTCACGAGCCCTTCAAAGGTGTATGTCCCCAGAGTCTCACCGGCATGGAGACCGCTGGTAAGCATCACTTTGCGTTTTGCTTCAACGGGCGAATCCGTGGCGGGATTCGTCACCCGGTAACCGAAGAGATTTCTTTCCGGCACAAGACGGCCCAAGTCATCAAACGCGATCGGCGATTGCCCGAGCACGCCGTTTTCGTCGGCCGAACTGGTTGGCACGGCCCACGGCGTGGCTAGCATCTGGGCCGTGTGCGTTGCCGAACGACCGTAAGAATAGGGCTGGGCATAGGCGACGAACACATTGTCCTGCACGAAAGGGCTGCTATTGGAAAAAGTATAGAGATTGCCCGAACGCTGATTGTTATCGAAGAACAGCCAGTTTTCGTTGTCGTAGGAGTAAACCATCTTGTGGTTGTTCAATGCGGCGTTGCCGCCGGCAAAGGCCTGATTGATCGAGAACACCGGTTGCGACCCGCTGACTCCCGTGGTCTCGAAGTACATCCACCGCCAACCGGTCTGGCCGGGATAGTTCGAGCGGCCCGTGAGTTGGATGGTACTCAGATTGCCGCTCCAAGTTGCCAGCGAGGCGTGATCAAAATTGCTGAAGATGTTCAACGCGGCCTGACCCCGCGTGGGCAAGCAGCACGCCACCAAGCAAACAATAAGAAGTATGCGACCGCGCTTCATCATGACCGTTTGCCTCTTCTGATTCCGCAACCACTCAAGAGCAGAGCGATCAATGTCAATGCATTGGGTTCGGGAACCGTAAGCGATTGGCTGAGGCCTTCTTCGCTTAGCAATCCCTGGTAGACCCGAACATTGTCAAACAGGGCAAAGCCAAAAGTGGGATTCGCAGGACCGCCGTTGTAGAAGTCGGTCATTGCCAGACCGATACCCCCCTCCAAATTCACGGGTCTTTCGTACGTGTTGATGCCGTCGTTGGGATTTTGGTCGATGCTGTTGTCAATCGTTCCCAAAACGAATGAGTTTCCTGATCGCGCACTTTCCAGAGTCACTTTCACGGTGCCAAGTTGGCCGTTCGTGCCGTTGCCCGGATCGGTCGCGTCGACTTCCAGGGTGACGGTCACCCATTGAAAACCCAAGGCACCGGCCGGCTGTGTCCCCGTGGCATTGAGCCCCCCTGTTGCGGAGGCAATGCTAAACGAAGGAAACAAACTCGGGAGATTCAAGTTGGCGTTCGAGTTGGTGTTGTTGTAACCCGATTGGTTGCCGCCGCCGAAGGAGGTCTCGCCGTACTGGCCACTGGCCAAATCGAGCCGAGCACCATCCTTCACGAGCATGATGTCGCAGATGTTGCCGGAGCAACTGGCATCGGCGTCACCGGCGTACAGCACACCGGCACCGTTTAAGCCCGGCGAGAAACTGCTCTGGGCGTCGGCAATGTCGAACCCGGCCAACACTCCCACATGCTCGGTCGTTCCCGCGCCCGAGGCAATCGGTGACCAATTCATCCAAACATCAACCTGCACGGTGTATTGACCGACGAACAAGGTACTCTCATACACGGCAGCAATCTGATCTCCACCGAACTGCCCTGGAACGTTGGCGGCTAATCGCAATCCCCGCCGGATAGCATCTCCCGGCTGGCTATGCGGCGCCTCGGGTATGCCAAGGGAGGAATAATCAAAACCAAAGTCGGCTCGGCTGATGTCGCTGGCATCGGGTAGGGAAGTGCCACCGAAATGCGAATACTTCCACCCGCCCCCGCTAGCGAGATCGTCCGTAAAAAGCACCGTCTGGGCGTGACCTTGGGAAGCAACTCCGAGCGCGAATGCGGCGGCAAGGCTCACAACAAGAACATACAGCGGTCGCGCGATATTGCTCCTCATTTGTCTCAGCGTAATCTTACGAGTGAAACGTTGCGAGGCAATGGTCAGAAAAGTTCGCAAAGTCACCACGATTTGCGTTTTGTTAAGAGTTCGCTGCGCTTGTGCGAGGCTTGCAATAGCCGCAGGCGGTAGCAGAGGGTGAAGGTGCAAAGCAATTGGCCAATCAGCCGCGGCGATCAGCGCCGAGCCAGTCGCCGATACACTTCAACGCCTCGCTCCAGCTCCGCAATGGAAATCCATTCATCCTCGGTATGGGCTTGAGCGATGCTACCTGGCCCGATAACGACCGTGGGGATCCCCATCGCGGCGAAGACCCACGCGTCGGTGCCGTAAGGGACACCGACGACCTCGCTCACTCGACCATCGAAACTCGCGATCCTGGCCACTTGTTCCGCCCATTCGCGATTGTCGCCCGCTTGCATGCCGCGGCTTTGATTCCAAGGCGCGTCGTGCTCAACAACGGCATCGGCCGCCCCGTTGTCGCGCAAAACGCGCTTCGCAATAAACTCAATCAACTCCTGTTGCGCGTCGCCCGGCGTGTCACCCGGCATTAAGCGGCAATCAATGTCGATCACGGCATGATCGGGAACGACGTTGGCCCCCGTGCCCCCTTGAATCGTGTTGACCGACACAGTGGGACGACCGCATAAACAGTCGAGGCCACGCAGTGAGAGCACCTCGTGGTCATACTCTCGGATTGCCGCGACCACGTCGGTCATTGTGTAAATCGCATTCTTGCCCTGCTGCGGCTGCGACGAATGGGCCGCGCGTCCCCGCGTGTGGCACCGCCAACGCACGATCCCTTTGTGAGTCACCACCACGGCAAGGTCGGTGGGTTCGGCAACAATCGCGCGATTCGGTCGCAGCCCGCGAAGCTCATCAAGCGACAACGTGCCGCGAGTTTTTTCCACACCTTCTTCAGGCATCAAATCCAATGCGGGATCGTTGCTCCACAATCGACACAGCGCCTTGGCCCCCGTGAAGCCACACTCTTCATTGACCGTGAATGCTAGGAGCGTCGTCCCACGCGGCTCACTGGATTCTGAAGCTTCGGCCAGCGCAACGAGCATTGCGGCCATGCCCCCCTTCACATCGCAAGCGCCGCGGCCATAGATGCGGCCGTCGATTTCCGCGCCCCCGAACGGATCGACCTGCATGCCAATCACGCCAACCGTGTCTTGATGAACCTCCCAGAGCGTGACAGGCTTGGCACTGCTACGCGGCGACGCTGGAATCAAAGCGACCAGATTTTCTCGGCCCGGGTGAACTTCTTGGCGAAGCCATTTCCATCCCCTCTGGGCCACCCAATTTTCCAGGAAATCGGTCAGCCGGGCCTCTCCCATCCATTGTGGCTCGTCAGATCCGAAAACCGGATTAATGCTGGGAATGGCCAACAATCTTCGCAGTAAGTCATTGACTAATATGGACATAACACCTTGCCCGAAATACGCAATTCCGCGGAGTCTCTTTAGGTTTCCGAACTAGTTCTGCAATTTTTCACAAGATTCCACCAAAAGTGTTTGATTAAACCGTCAGCGGACGCTAAAATCGGGCTTACGTAGGCTTCCTACGTCGTTCGCCCTCTGTGGGTTGCTGCCCCACCCACAGGGGGATTTTTTATGCGCTGATTTCTGTGATTTTGACGCTCTCCCCGTGATTTTCACACGGAATGTCGATTTCACCAAGTCAACTTCTCCGCAATTGGCAACGCTACGGGCTCAGGGAATTATGGCCCTGAGCGGAGCAAGACCCCTGTATCCATGCGATTCGGCCGATGTCGTTCTGGGCAGGCGTAGGTCGTGTGTGATTAAGTCTTCGGCGACAAATTTCCTTGCCATAAAACAGTCTGTAAATCGCAGCCCATTTCGCTTTCAGCACGTTCTCTGCGATTCCACGCCTTGGCAAGCAAATTCAGAGCGATATGGTTTAAGTGGGAGACATTAACCCTCGGCTCGCCATTGGCGTCAGCCTCCTGGCGACAACGCGACTCGGCCGCTCCCTTTCCATTTCCCTCCCTACGGTTCCTGTTTTTGAGTTCCTACGCAATGCCAGAGTCTGCCCTCGATCGCCAACAAGTTGAAGAGATCCTCAAGAATTTTCCTGATCCGGAAACCGGCCGCAAGCTGTGGCAACTCGATCAGATTCGCGATCTGGCGATTCATGACAACGAAATCAAACTGACGATCGCGCTCACCAGTTATTCTGCTCCTTTGTGGCAGGAAACCCGTGAGCAACTCGCCGAGCAGCTTCATAGCAAACTTCCCAGCAATCCCACCGTGCATGTCGAGATCGTTCCCCATGAACGCCCGGCGGAGCCGATCGGCACGCTCGGTCTCACCGCCAAGAGCGTTATCGCGGTTGGATCCGGCAAAGGGGGAGTCGGCAAGAGTACCGTTGCCGTCTCGATTGCGTGTGGACTCCAGCGTGCCGGTTGCAAGGTGGGATTGCTGGATGCCGACGTTTATGGCCCCAGCGTGCCTCATTTGTTGGGCGTTGATGAAAAACCGCAGGCCATCGACAGAAAACTGCAACCAATTGACGTCGATGGCATGCGCGTCATGAGCATGGGTTTTCTTGTCCCTCCCGGCGAAGCCGTCGTATGGCGGGGTCCGATGCTCCACGGAGCGCTGACGCAATTCCTGCGCGACACCAACTGGGGCGATCTCGATTACCTCATCATCGACATGCCCCCCGGCACGGGCGACATTGCGCTCACTCTGTCGCAACTCATGCCGCTCACCGGGGCCGTCGTGGTCTGCACGCCGCAGGACGTCGCCTTGATCGACGCTGTGAAGGCGATTGCGATGTTCAACAAAGTGAATATCCCCATTCTTGGCGTGGTCGAGAACATGAGTTATTTTCTCTGCCCCGACAACGGCAAACGTTATGACATCTTTGGCAACGGAGGGGCTCGCCGCAAAGCGGAAGAACTCGGCGTGCCATTCTTGGGAGAAGTGCCGATTCAAATTGCGATTCGGGAACGAGGTGACGCTGGCGAGACGACAAACAACTTCGTCGACCAAGATTCGGCGCCCCACTTCGAACGGATCTGTTACAGCCTCGTGAAAAACATTGCCATGCAGAAGGCGTCGCATCCCCCGCTACCGAGTCTGTCGATCCTCTAACGCGACGGGCATTTGCCCCCGTGGACAACCTGTCGGCAACTGCTGGTCTCTTTTTGACCACCCGGGACCTAACCCCAAGCCGATTGCGGCTTAGCGAACTTGACTTGATCTGAAATCCTCGCGCGCAAAAAAAGACCGCCCCCTGGGAAAGGAAAGCGGTCCGTCTCGACCTAACACGGCAGACCCCGCCATTGCTGACAGGGTCTGTCGCAAGCGAAGTACTCCAGTTACTTCTTCTTTGCGGTCTTCTTCTTGGCCGT
>JBGTEU010000451.1:0-4565 GCA_041747595.1 Bythopirellula sp. | reverse complement strand
GTTCTGCCAATGCAAACTGTGCTTCTTGGCGTACGCGCTGGTCAGGATCGGTCAAAAGGTTCGCTAATTCATCGAGACCAAGCGTGTTCAACATGCGAGGTGTGTATTGCTTGGGATCGGATACAACGTGTTTGGGAGACCACGCCCTGATGACACGACCCTCGCCTATTCCTGACCATCCTGATATCCAATCTGCAAGGTAGAAGCTTCCGTCGTTACCAAATTCGATATCGGTCGTAAGCAGGCCCCACAGAAATTGGTTTGCATTGCTCAATCTAAAGGTTGCGCCAATAGGCTCAAGCTTAAATGTTCGCACCCCACTCTGAGCGGCCGCCCCTCTAAAGTCACACATAAAGAATGTATTGGCCAGCTCGGGTGGCATTCCTATTCCGGGGCTATACGCCAGCCCTGCCGGGCCATTACCGAGATGAGCAATCGGGGGGACAATGTATGCTGCTTGACCAGGAAATTGGGTATGCCAAAGTTTCTCGCGAAGCCAGGGACCTCGGTCTGGCAAAAATTGATAGTGCAATCTCCATCCTGAATCTGCTCCGGGAGCTACATAGACGACTCGCGCTTGGTCCAGTAGATCGGAGTTGTTGTCGCAAGTAAACAAATTTCCATAATCGTCGAAGGCCAAGTCTTGAGGATTGCGGAGTCCGCGAGCAAAGACTTCTAGCATTGATCCATCGGGCTCGCATCTCAAAACCGCACCGCAATCAGGCAAGCTAATGTGATTTCCTTCTGAAGTGGTGATGTCGAGACCACGATCTCCGATGCTGAAATAAAGTCTGCCATCAGGTCCAAATTTTATCCCATGTAAGTCGTGCCCACGAAGTGATGTATGGACGCCGTAGCCATAATGCAGCGACTCTTGCTGATCGGAGCGGTTGTCACCATCGGAATCGCGGAGTTTCCATAGGTTTGGGATGCAGGCGAAATAGACGTCGCCATTTCTCGCGCGAACATCTGCTCCGGTTCCATCGAGTACATCATTGAAACCGTCAGCAAATATTTCTGCGCGGTCGAATGTACGATCACCATCCTCATCGATAAGCAGTCTAATTCTTTCACTATATTGAGTGAAATGCTTTAAGTTTCCCTCAGTCCACTTTATAAGATAGGCTTCTCGGTCGACGACCGTTTTTGCGGCTAGATCATCTTCAAGCCAATCTGGGTGTTGACGAGTATCTTCTACCCCATGGCCTTGCCGAAAGCTTTCGGCCACATAAAGCTGCTGGCGCTCGTCGAGACAAATTGCTACAGGATTCGACACGAAATCTTTACCTGCAACGACAGTTGCCGTGAATCCTGCAGGGAGTTGCAAGCCTTCTACGCCGGTCCGAGCTTCCGAATCTTTTGCCAATGCGTCAAGATTACCGATGCCATAACCGATGGCAATGAAAACTGCGCCTACGATACATTTCTTGCATAGCAATCCGTGTTTCAAGTAGGTAAGAAATATCGTGGAAAGCAAGTTAGGAAGGAAATGCAACATGGCTTATTGATTGCGAACAATGGCTGCGCCTGGTCCTGCGACACAAACACTCTCGATGCGGAGTTCTTGCTCTGGTTCAAGCAAAGGCATGATCCGAAGTACATGCTCGCCAGGAGCCAAACCACTAGCAAGGGGTTGGAAATGTTGACGTGTCCCGCCGTGACGCTTTGATGATGCACTGATGATACCGTTCTTGGGATAACGAATAGGCGCCCCGTCGATCGTAGCCCGGTATCGACCGGAGCGCAAAGTTTCTTCGCCAAAAACTTGGATTGTCGTTCCCACGAATGTGATCTCAAACGGTTCTGGCTCGCTCTCAACCTTCTTGCGTTCGGCCACCACGACGTCATCAAGCCAACGCGACGGCATACCATCGAACCACGCCGAGGTACGACTCGCTGTCTTGACCGACCAGCCCCGCGGTAACGGGGTGAGTGTTGAGAGGCGGACCCGGCTTCGCGAAAGGTAGGTCGGCGGATACATCGATTCGGGAAGTGGTGTTTGCTTTCCGTCGTCAACCAACGCGGCGAGATAGGTCCGCCAGATTTCTGATGCAAACAAGGCATAGCCGGCATCGTCTGGATGAGCTCCGTCGAAGGGCCAAAGCTCTTGAATCTTAGCCTCGCCGGCTCTCACGGCAGCACGAGCCTGTGAAACACAGTCCGCAAAAGGTATGCCGTAGACTTGGGCAATTCTGCGATGGGCTGCCCAGCCCGGCAACTTTTCAGGAGGAAGCTCGCCCTCGACATCAGAGCGAAACGGCAAAGCCACGATCACCACGGCAATTTTTTCTTTCAGGAGCGTACGCACGATCGCTTCGTACGAAGCAAGCCGTTCCGGGTCGGCCGTGCGAATGTTGTCGTTGGCCGTGAAGTCGAGGAAGACAAGATCAGGATCTCGACTGAGGACATCTCGTTCCAGCCGAAACACTCCGAGCTGCGATCCTGTCCCTCCAATGGCGGCATCCCAAATGTGTACCGGAGTGGCCGGATAGACCTTTCGCAGCTCTTCACCAACTAATGCACGATAGGAGGTGAGTTGAGGATCGGTAGCGTTGGCACCCCACGTTAACGAACCGCCTAAGAATACGACTCTCAAAGGTTTGCCGGCCTTGGCTTCTTGATCGACCTTAACGATCAATTGTGGGTTTGCGAGGACCTGATTTTCGCTTGAAAATAGGAGAGATGATAAGGCGAGCAGGCAAAACAGACGTCGCATTAGGATTATGTAGAGTTGATTCATGTCTCAAGCCGGATTGTTTCCGGCCATCTCATCGAACTACTATTCAAAAACAAACGTGCCCCAAAGGTAAGGCTGTAACAATGCCTCGCCAGGCACGTCATTGACCAACCCCGCCGCGCGATTGTGCCAGTAGCATCGTTCCCTCGTCTGATGATGACGTCCATAAAGGTATCCAATGTCGCCCTTGACCTTCATTCCTGGCTCCACATCCAGATGAAGTTTGTCCAACGGCACGGAAAACTCGTAGGAAGTTTGGAAAGGCTCACTTGCCTCTGCCACCTCTCCCGTTGTCCTTGGTTCTTTCAGCGACGCGCTCTCCAGTGTGACGGAGTCGCTGATTCGCTCAACACGGTCAAAAGCAATAGTGCGCCAAGGGGAGCTAAAGGAGTAAGTCGTCTTTTCCTCAACACCCTTCGAATACTTCGGTTGATAGATCATGGCCTCGAGTTTCCCCTTAATGCGGGTGACCAGTATTCGCAAGTCACCTTCGTCAGGTTTAGAGCGGAGTTTATGGGCTGTTGGATCGATTCCCAGCATAAGGTCCAGGGCACCGCCGCCCTTGAATAGCGCTGGAAGCGATTCGGCACCGTTGTCAAGGATATCCTGCGCTCGGAATCGATACGCCACATAGAGACGATCACCGTGCAATGTCAGGGCGGCTTGCGCGCGGTGATCGATGTCAACCCAATCCGCTGAACTCCATTCATCAAGTTGTCCGTCCACAGTAGGAGTCTTGGATAAAGTGCGGATCGTTAACTCTTTACGGCGGGAATTCCCGGTATCGGCATTTTTTTCGACTTCGGCTTGCGCGAGGAGAATATGGTCATCGGTAACATCGATGGTTTGCGTTTCCATGCGGGTTACTTTGTCCAACCCCAGAATTCGCACGATGCTCGAATGATCTTTGCCAGTAACGATGTAATAATTTCCATCCGCGGTCCGGGTGACGGTTGGCCAAAAATTTTCGCCATGGACCGCGATATTGGTGACATCCACGCCCCGCTTGTGGGGAATCACTTCTTCCCACATTGGTGCAGTGCTCCCTTTGGCGGCGAACAAGCGGGTCAAGAATAATCCGTCTGTCGTCATCAGATAGATACTGCCACGATCAGAGTTATAAGCCCAAATCTCGCCAGCTTCAGAATTTGGTAAAGGCATCGCATTGCCCAGGATGCGCGTGGTTGCGATGAGTTGTCCCGGGTATTGTTCAGCAGGCGAGTGGTGACCTGCATGCAAGCTGGGCCAGCCATTGGGATAGGTCCAAACTTGTTTCCCATCTCGATAACCGCAGACGGGTCCACCGGCGCGGACAAACCATCCGGCAGGGCTCAGAATAGCGTGATGCTCGTAGTTGGTAGTGACTGGTGCCAATTCGACTGCGGCAGCTGCGTTGTAGATAGGCGTCCCTTGATCGGTGAAGCTTTCTGGCCGGATCCCCCACCCACTTGCCGAAACGAATGTAAGATCATCGGCCAGCGAGACAAACAAGGGCCTACGTTTATCTGCTAGTCGTATCCAGCTGAGTTCGTCGGGATCAACGTGGCTGTCGTCATCGCGGTCTGACCAGGCGACCAACATTGCCTTCGCGAACCGTTGGATATTGTCTGCTCGCTTCATCAAATCAATATCCTTTGGCCAAGCGGAATCGTATTCTGGTTTATGTAATGTATTCCAAACATACGGATCGCCGGCAACTGCAACCAACTCAATCTGTCCGTCGTGGACCTTCCAAACTCCAACTATCTGAGCGCCTTGGGCTGGCCTCGCGTTGAACGCATTGGTCATGTATTTCCGTCCTGCAAAGCGGATCGGTTTCTGGGGCATA
>JBGTEU010000450.1:0-11830 GCA_041747595.1 Bythopirellula sp. | reverse complement strand
CTGCAGCTTCTGAATCCGGCGATCGAGTTCTTCCAAGCGCCCGACCGAAACGCCAGAAACGCCGCCATCGGCGACAAAGAACGACGGCCCCCCTTCATCTTCAATTCGGCACCACGGACAGTCCCGCAACTGATTGTAATGGACGTGGGCCTGGTCGAATGAACAAGGCTTGCGCTGCTTAATGAGGGCTTCGAGTTGTTCGACCCACATGTGAGCCGAGGGCCGCCCTCCGTTGCCGTCGCGACCGCGAAAGGCCCATTCAAACAACTCTGCCACGGAAGCCGGTAAGTCACTCAGCAGCAATGACGCAGGGGGTGGCGTGACTTGGGTCTCTTGTGTGTTGGCGGAGAAAGCAAATCGCCGTTCGGCGATGGCTTTTTCAATGGTGAGTTCTCCCGGTCCATGAAAACGCCCCGCGAACGGATGCCGCCCCACGAACAGCAAATGAAAGATCATGATGGCCATGCCGAAGCCGTCGTGATCTTGTGTCCGCTGTACGTCGCGCAATTTTAGTGATTGCAGTTCCGGCGGCGTAAAGTGCGGCGTGCCAACCGGACAGGGAAACATCTGCCCATTGCTTTCGATTTGGAACGAATCGCAGTCGATGAACCGCACGCACATGTTGTTGTCGACCATCAGGTTTCCCTGATTCACGTCCCCCACGACGATTCCGGCCGCGTGGAGCGATTCAAAGGCCGCCGCCACATTCCGAGCGGCGAGAACCATGTGATGCCAACGGGCCTCGGGAAAATGCCGGCGGCGATTGGCCGTGCCGTACAGTTCGTGCAAATGACGGGAGCTGCTGACGTTGGGCATAAGAATCCCCAGCGCATCGCGGCTCCGCGGGTCGTGAAGCATTTCCACGGGCCAGGCGGAAATCGCCTCCAAGCTTTTCGACTGGCACGTAATCATCGCCTGCAGCTTGGCAAGCGTGTCGTTCGGAAGCGGTCGCTGATGGTAAAGCTTGGCAACGTGTTGCTCATCTCCTTCGACGGCATAAACGCTTCCCTCGCCCCCTTTGCCGATCAAGTCGCCAAGACGGATATCTTCGCCGCGCGAATTGACTAATTTTGGGGAGCTACTCATCGGTGCGGATGGCCAAGATCAGAGTTTTGTCGTCATCGGACCGCGAGCAGACCGATTCGGATTTCAAGAATTGTTCGAGGTTGTCGCCTAAACTCTGCCAGTTGTCGAGGGTGCCGAGTGCTTGAAACAAGGGTTCAAAAAACGGCGGATGAGGCGTTTGCGAATCGAACCGCAGCGCCAGTCTCTCGATGCCGTCGGTGAAAAGTGCCACCTCGGAGTAAGGGTCGGGCGTCACGTAAAACTGCAGCTGATCGCGATACTCTTTGGACGTGATAAAGGTGGTCGTGTTAACGTACTCGCCCGACTGCGGCCAAAACACCGCGCCGCAGACGCCGTGGCTGCGAAGCACGATGGCCCCGTCGCCGATTTGAAAAAAACAAGAACCATCGGGGGACATAATCGCGACGCACAACGTCGTGGCAAAGTCGTTGGCGCGGGCATCCCGTGCGGTCGCTTCTTCCTCGATGCGGCTGCGAGCCAAGTCGCACCAGGCAATCACGTCCTCGGGTCCCACCGCGGAAATCGTGCCGTGCTTTGCCATGTGGGCATCGACGCTTTCGATGATCGTATTGCAAGCCAGCAGCGAACCAACGCCGCTATACTTGACCGATCCCGCTCCGTCGGCCGCACAAGCCACGAGCGTTCCTTCGCCCTTGCCGTCGAGCGCGCGAACGCGGCTGCTGTCTTGACAGGGAGTGCCATCAGCTGTGTGCGATTCCCCCTGCACACTTCGGGAAATGTATCGCCACACGGTTGCCATCCTAGATTTGAGCCCAACCGCTGGGACCGGTTGTTGGATCGACGAGCGGCACTTCCTCGCCCGGTGACGAACGCGACACCGCTTGCTGCGAGTTGGAGAGCCAACTGAAGAGCTCGCGGAATTTCATCCCCTGCAACCAGAGCGGCTTGCGGACGCAGATTTCGTCGAGGACCGACATGTTGGCCCCTTCGACTCCGACGGCGAAAAAGCAAAACGATTTCGATTTCTCGCCAGCATGAACCCGTGAAACCACCGGCTTCCAATGATCGTTCGGTTCACCGTCGGTGATCAAGAAGGCCCAAGGGCGATAGTAGGCGATGCCGTTTTCACGATAGCAGGCTTTGCGCTCTTCGATCATGTCGAGCGCGACGTTGATCGCTTCCCCCATGGGAGTGCCGCCGATGACTTGCAGCTTCGGGGGATCGAATTCGAGCGCGGTGGTGAATTCCACCAGCCGAGTCACGCGTCCGCCAAAGGTGACGATGGCTACCTCCACGCGCTTGGCAGCCAGCGGGTCGGCCATCAATTCCTGCCGGTAGAGCTGCAAGCCCGCGTTGAGCTCGGTAATCCGGGGACCGTGCATCGAAGTCGACGTATCGACGATCAACACGCAAGGGACGCGGGGCTCGGGGTTCTCGGCAAACTCGACCGAACTAAAGGCACTTTCTGCAGAAACTTGTTCCATAGCGGACTTGGTCCTTTGCTAAGTTCGAACGCTTTTGGATGGGTTACCATGTGCCTACTTCCGGGCAGCCCCTCGAATTTGATCAGGACCCTAGTATGCCTTGGGTGCCAGCACTCTTCAACCCTTCTGGTATCAAGCCAACGGCGCGGGAGAATCTGCGGGTTGGACAAAATTTGCTAGCGAATCCGGGGTGAAACGCTGTTTACCCGCCCCGGCATTGTTCGTATTCTTCCCGCGCTGAAATCCCCGCCCGCAAGAAATAGGAACCACTCCCATGCGTTCATCCCTCATGCATTCGATCTTGGCTTGGAGTTTACTGTTGGTCACTGCCTTAGCCCCACAAGTCAACCTCACGGCACAGGAACTGCGGATCGAGACGGAAATCTTCGGCGAAGAGGAAGAAGACAAGCCGCTGAGCCACACGATCACGATGTTCGACAAGAACACGGTGTACGACTTTGTCGACAATCCGGATCAAATCGCGATATTCCGCGCCCCCACCTCCGGGAGCGGGGGCCAATTTATTCTGCTCGACGTCGGCAGCGCCCGCCGCACGGAAGTTTCGACCGAGCGGATCAGTGGGCTGATGGAGAAACTCTCTCGATGGGCCGCCGAGCAGAAAGACCCTTTGCTCAAGTTTTCCGCCGCCCCAAAATTCAAGGAATCTTTCGACCGTGAGACGGGAATGCTCACTCTCACGAGCGATCTGTGGGAATACAACGTCGCCACGGTTCCCGCGGACAACGCTCCCATGTTGGCCCGCTACCGCGAGTTCACCGATTGGTACACGCGGCTCAACACGATGATGCACAGCACGCCGCCGCCGGGCCCCCGATTGGAGCTCAACAGCGCTCTCGAAAAGCACGCGGTCCTACCGGTGGAAATTCGCCGCACGCTCAAGTCGAACAATTCCACGCTGCGCGCGACGCATCTGTTCACCTGGCGACTCTCGCGGGAAGACCGCGCCCGGCTCGACGAGGCACGCAAATTCCTGGCAAGCTTCAAAAAAGTCGGCAACGAAGAATTCATCGCCGCCAAGGCAAGCTCCGAGCAAATCGTTCGCGGGCAATCAGAGTAACGTTTAGCCGCGACGCGGAGCGCCAGAGCAGAGGACAGCGACTGCGTGTCCAAAATTTCCTCGGCCTGGAAGTGCATGACTGCTATAATTGACTGTTGGCGTGGATGGGCCGATGTGGTATGTGCGGATTATTTGGGACAAGGAGGAAAACCCAGATGGCAATACGCAGCATATCGCTGAGCACGGTTTAACGGTCGAAGACGTCGAATTTGTGCTCGAGAATCCTACGGAGGAAAGCACTAGCCGCAGCGCTGGTCGACTATGTTGCTTTGGCTACACGCCTAGTGGCGATTACATCATCGTCATTTACGAGCAGGTTGAAGATGACGCAATTTACCCGGTGACGGCTTTCGAAGTCCCCGAACCGTAGGATGCCGCTATGCAAGAGAAAGAAATAACCGGCCGCGTTCGTTCTGTAGGCCCCATCAGCGACGAGGAGCGGGAGCGCTTGCAGGACATGCGTGAAAAGGTAATGGAGGAATTTCCTCCTCGCGATCCTCCGCGACTGCAGCGTGCTACAAGCGGTATCGGGGCCCAAATTCGCATAGCGCGCGAAGCCCAGGGGCTCTCTTGGAATTCCCTTGCCGAGAAGGCTGGCATCCCGAACACCAGCGTAGTCCGCGATATTGAGTATGATCGCGAGGTCACGCTGGCAAACATAGAGGCAGTCGTCGCCGCTCTGGGGCTAAAGCTAGAGCTCGTCGAGCAAAACGGCTGATTGACTGAGCAAGGTTAGTATAGCAACAAAACTTGAGGCCTGTACTACAAGCATGCAAATAATCTCGTGGCAATTTGGCGCAACTAACTTGTGAGCCAAGCACGGAGCACTTAGCCGCGAAGCTCCGCAGTGATTCCCCTAGCCTAATTATCATTCTAGCCCGACCGCCCCGCGATCCGGGAATCCCAGTGGGCGTGGCTCTCGACTGGCCGTGGATGACTCTTCCGTAGTTGAACCACTACGCCTGCGATTGCGACTGACTCTGCGACTGCGCTTCCACGGGCACGACGTCCACGCTCACGCCCATGCTGTGATCGCCCCCGCCGACGAAGACGCCTTGAATGGGGCAGATGTCGCTGTAGTCGCGGCCCCAGCCGATGCTGATGTGCGAATCGCTGACGAACACGTCGTTGGTGGGATCGATGTCGATCCAACCCAGCTCGGCCCCGCAATAAACCGACGCCCACGCGTGCGAGGCATCGGCCCCCACAAGTCGCGGGGTTCCCGGTGGGGGTTCCGTGCAGATGTAGCCGCTCACGTAGCGGGCCGCGAGTCCCATGGCTCGCACGCACCCCACGGCAAGGTGCGCGAAATCTTGGCAGACGCCACGGCGGATTTGCAGCAGTTCATCGAGCGGCGTGTTCACCGTCGTGGCTCGCGAGTCGAATGTGAAATCCGCATAAATCCGCGTGGTCAAATCACGAATCGCCGCGAGAATCGGCCGTCTCGCCGGAAAGCTCGCGGCCGCGTAGCGGTGCATGTCGGAAAAGAGCCGCACTCGCGGCGAGGGAAACGTGAACTGCAGAATCTCGAGCGAGTCGCGGTCGTAATCCGCTCGGCGTGAGCCCACGAGATCTTCCCAAGGGGGCGATGCGGCGTGGTCTAATTCAGGAGCACGTTCCACTTCCACCCTGCTGTCGGCGGTGACTTTAAGGCCCATCAGCGCGCCACGGACCGCGAAGTAATCAATCGCGTTACCAAAGTAATCGCTCCGCCGCGACGTGATCGACGGCGCCGGTTCCACCAACAAGTGATGCTCGCGACACGATTGCCGCCGCGTATTGCGCGGCGCGAGGTGCACCAAGTTGTGGCAGTAGGGCACCGGCTCGGTGTATTCGTACCAGGTGGTGTGTTGAACCGTGTAAAGCATGGATCAAGTGGGGCTAATCTTTGCCAATTGCATGACGGGACCGGAATGGAAAAAGTAGCGATGCGAAATCGCGTCGGAAAGCTTGGGGAGCGTGTCTTCGATGTATTGCAGCAGCGACTTGAGCGGCTTGGCATCGCCGTCGTTGTAGGCCGCCGCGATTTGCTGGCTGTCGGCCGTCTTGAGCAGCGTCGAAATCGACGCCACCAACGTTTGCTCAGGCCGCACGTTCGGACCGTGAATATCACGCGGCAATTGATTCACGTGGTTGAAGCATTGAATCACTTGATAGAGCACCGAACGGGGGTTCGTATCGTCGCAAAGCAACAGATCCAGCACGGGGGCCAACTGCATCCGCGAAAAATAACGGAAGCGGTAGGTCATCAAACCGTCGCAGATCTCGAGCAAGGCTTCCAACAGCGCGTGATCGGCCGAACTTTTTGCATCCAACACGCTGGAGAGAAGCGTGGCTGTTTGCAGGGCATGCTCCAGGCGGCGGCCAAAATCCAAGAACCGCCAGGCGTGCGTGCGGGTCATGCTCTCGGCGACGTTGCCCCCCAGCGCCGCGAGTTGCACGAGCAGTTCGTTCACCTTTTCCATCACGTCGAGCAAACCGTCGCTCTTGGGGGAACTCCAGAAACTGTCGTCCATTTGCCGAATGATTCGCCAACTGTCGAGCGACATCAAATCGCGAACCGACGAAGCGAGGACCGTCATGCGGCTCACAGTAGAACGAAGCGCGTTCATGTCGTCACTATTAAACACCGCCGTGGGCAAAAGCCGCTCGAGGGCCGGCAATTGATCGCGGATTTCTTCGACGACGAAGCCCGGCTCGATCATTCCTTGGCTTGCCAGGCCGCGAATCAAGATCGGCAGTTCGGGAATACTCTCGGCGTCGGCTTCGCTCGCCAGGCGTAACGCCACGGCGCGGACCAACTTGCCCAACGATTCGGCGCGAGTCGTGAGCCGCCCCAACCAGAAAAAGTGCTCCGCCGCGCGGCTGGAAAGATCGACGCCACCGCGGCGAATTTGCACAGGCTCGTCAGCCGTTTGCAGAAGCGTCACCGGTGGCACCGCACCCTCGGCGAGCACCCACGTGTCTTTGCTCCCTTCGCCATCCAAGAGCGACAACTCCAACGGCGCGAGGGTCGCCGACAAGCGGGTCAATCCGCCGGGCATAATGTGATAGGAATCTTCGTTGGCCACCGCAAAAGTGCGGAGCGCGATGAAGGCCCGCTCGCTGGTGATCTCCGACCAAACGGGGGCCGTCGAGCGGACCATGATTTCTTGAGCGACAAAATTGCCGGGGTCTTTTTCGATTTGTTGGGCGATCTCGCGGCGGGTGAGTTTGGCAAAATTCTGCGACTCCGTGCGAGTGAATCCGCGGCGGCGGTAAGCGGGCTTGATCACCAATTTGTCGAGGTTGGCCAGCACGTGGCGACGGCTTTTTTCTTCGCCGCACCACCAGGTGGCGATCCCCGGCATCTTCAAGGGTTCGCCCAACAACGCCTGGCAGAGTTGCGGCAGAAACGCCATGAAAACCGGCGATTCCACCAGCCCGCTACCAAGGCAGTTGGCCACCGCCACCTTGCCGCTCCGCACGGCTTGCACCAGGCCTGCCACGCCGCTGGGGGAAACGCTCGACAACTCCAACGGATCGCAGTGCTCGCTGTTGGGTCGCCGCCATAGCACGTCGACCCGCGAAAGCCCCGCGAGTGTTTTGATAAAGACTTGATTGTCGCGAACGTCGAGGTCTCCCGCCTCGGCGAGCGTGTAACCCAAATAGCGGGCGAGAAAGGCGTCTTCAAAATAGTTAGCCGTTCCCGCCGCGCGACTCAACAGCACGATCCGCGGCTCGGCATCTTGCGGTTCTGAAAGCAGCGACAAATGCCGCTGCAATGCTTTGAAAAAGGGTGCGTGCCGTTCGACCCGGCAGTGGTGAATCACGTCGGGCATCATCCGCGACATGGCGATGCGATTTTCGAGCGCAAAGCCCGCGCCCGAGGGGGCTTCGGTGCGGTCCCCCATCACCCACCATTGACCCTCCGGGGAACGCGCGAGGTCCGCGGCGTAGAGGTGCAGGATCCGGTCGGGGGATTTTTCCGGGTTCGCATAGGGCAACAAGAAACCCGGATGACGAAACAACACCTCAGGGGGCAATTTGCCTTCGTGCAGCAAACGCTGCGGGCCGAACAAATCGCGGAGTACCAAATCCAACACATGGGCCCGCTGCTCGAGCGCCGCCGAAAGCCGCTTCCATTCTTCGGCACCGATCGTGAGGGGAAAGGCATCGAGGGCCCACGGATGTTTGCGGGCGTGGGGATCGCCGGGGTCGGGATAGGCCAGGCTGTTTTGCCGCAAAAGCCGTTGCGCTTGCAGCCAACGGCGGCTGAATTCCTCGCTCGACAAGTGCGCAGCCGCGTCGGCAAACCGCTGCCAATGGGGGTGCATTTTTCCCGCAGCGGAAAACACTTCGTCGTACGACTGTGAATTGCACGTATAGTCGCCGAAGAGGTTCACGTGTTGCTTAGCCGGCTCCAGTTGGCTTGCCGGTTCCGGACTGGTCACGAAAGAATTTTACCCTTGCTTTACGCCAATATTCCATTTTGACGCCCACGCCGCAAATCGAGCGTCATGGGGTAGTCGGGATTCACTTCATCACGGGGAATCGCGATTTCACCTCCAAGGTGACCCATCGCCATAAATCGAGCGCCGCGCCGACTCTCTGCTTCAAAAGCATTGACGGGGAACGTGCTCGGGTTCAGTCCTCCGGGGTGGCTGACATGGTAGGTCGAGCCACCCAGCGAGCGGCCCATCCACGCATCCAATACGTCGAATACCAATGGCGTGTCGATGGTAATCGTCGGATGCAGACAACTGGGGGGTTGCCACGCCCGATACCGCACGCCAGCCACATATTCTCCCTCAGTGCCGGTGGGATGCAACGGCAGTTTGCGACCGTTGCACATAATTATGTGCCGAGGATTGGTCATCCCCTGCACTTTCACCTGCATCCGCTCGACCGAGGAATCGACATATCGAGCCGTTCCTCCCGCGCCCTGCTCTTCTCCGAGTACGTACCACGGCTCGACAGCTTTGCGGAGTTCCACGTGAACATTGTTCTGAGAAAACGTACCGATCACGGGATAACGGAACTCAAAATGCGGGCCGAACCAACCGACATCGATCTTGTAGCCAGCGCGATGAATTTCGGCGACGACGTCGTCGAAATCGCACTGCGCGAAGTGCGGCAGCAGGAATCTGTCGTGCAGCGACGTGTCCCAATCCACCAGCGGGGTGTCGTAGGGTTCTTCCCAGAAGTGCGACACCAGCGCCCTCAGCAACACTTGTTGGGCGAGGCTCATCCGGGCGTGTGGCGGCATTTCGAAGCCACGAAACTCGATCAGCCCCAAGCGCCCTGAACTCGAATCGGGCGAGTACAGCTTGTCGATGCAAAACTCTGAGCGGTGCGTATTGCCGGTCAGATCGACCAGCAAATTGCGGAACACACGGTCGACAATCCACGGCGGGACGTTGCTCTTGCCCACGACTTGCTCGAACGCGATTTGCAATTCATAGCGCGCATCGCGGCGACCTTCGTCTACGCGAGGTGCTTGGCTGGTGGGACCGATGAACGATCCTGAGAACATATACGAAAGCGAGGGGTGGTTGTGCCAGAAACCCACAAGGCTTTTGAGCAAATCGGGCCGGCGCAGGAACGGGCTGTCGCTGGGGGTGATACCACCGAGCACAACGTGATTGCCGCCCCCGGTACCGGTATGCGAACCATCGAGATCGAACTTTTCGGTACCGAGTCGACTGTTGCGAGCGTCTTCGTAAACGCCGGTTGTGATATCGACGACCTCACGCCAATTCGTAGCTGGGTGAACGTTGACCTCGATCACGCCCGGGTCGGGAGTGACCTTCAAATGTTCGAGCCGATGATCGTGGGGCGGTTCGTAACCCTCGATCGCCACGGGCAGCTGTAACTCCGCCGCGGTGGCTTCGATCTTGGCCACGAGGTCCAAGTAATCGGCCAAATGATCAACGGGCGGCATGAAAATGTGCAGCACGCCGTTACGAGGTTCGATGCACAGCGCGGTTCGCACAACTCCGGAAGGGTCGTTCTTGCCTGTTGGAAATTCGAATGGCATCCCCGTGATGCTGTGGCCGTTACCTTGGTGGCCGAAGCCGTTGCCACTACCAATGCCACCGTCGTTGGGGCCGTGGCCGTTGAATTCGGAGGACTCCCCACCTGGGCCTTCGCCACTCCAACCGCTGCTAAACTCACCGGAGTACAGATCACCACCACCGCCGCCAGCACCGGCGTAGGCCATCTTCATCGCGACGGCATCGGCGTGTTTGGGATCGCGCAAGCTGCGGTACTGTGGCAATGGACCCCGCATGGCGATCGGATCGGCAACCATCCCGAACTTTTCATACGACGGCTGCTCGTACCACTTCAGCGAGACAATCGGCAAGCGATAGCCCATCGACGAATCGCCAGGAATAAGGAACATCTCTTCGCTGCGAACCACCCACTCGCCCGATTCCCAATACGGCTCCGCGGCCCACCACACTCGGCGCAGCGGCAACACGCAACCCACGGGCGATGTGATTCCCTGTTCGAACACGCGAGCCAAGCGAGCACGTTCCATTTCGTCTTCGATCTTGGAATCGCGAATGTCGACGTTCACCGGTAGGCGGCGTTCTTTCCAGGTGTAATAGAGCGCGTCTTCGTAGCCGTTAATCACGTGCGCGGAGTTGACCGAAAGCTTCTCCGCGAGCAATTGGCCAAAGCGCTTTGCATCGTCGACGGTATGCGTGCCCTGTTTGATTGGATCGGCAATGAGCGATTCATCTTGCCAGACGGGCTCGAAATCTTTCCGCCAATAACATTTAAGCGACCAGCGCGGCAGGGGCTCGCCGGGATACCATTTTCCTTGTCCAAAGTGGATCAACGCGCCGCTGGAGAATCGGTGCTTGAGCCGCCACAGCAAATCGCCAGCCAAGCGGCGTTTGGTTTCGCCCATGGCTGCCGTTTTCCATTCCTCCCCTTCCATGTCGTCGATGGATACAAACGTCGGCTCACCACCCATCGTCAGCCGCACATCGCCTGCGTGCAGATGTTCGTCGATTTGCTGGCCGAGGGCGTTGATCGCCTCCCATTGGTCGTCGGTATAGGGCTTCGTGACGCGGGGATCCTCGTGAATCCGCGTGAGCGTCATCTCGAAATCGAACTTAGTGGAAGGCTCGGACGTGCTGCCGGTGATCGCCGCGGCGGAAATTGGCTCCGGCGTGCAGGCCAGCGGAATATGACCTTCGCCCGTAAGCAATCCCGACGTGGGATCAAGGCCCACCCAACCCGCGCCCGGTAGAAACACCTCGGCCCACGCGTGCAGGTCGGTAAAGTCCTGCTCGGCACCCGACGGTCCGTCGAGCGATTTCTGATCGGGCTTCAATTGAATCAGATAGCCCGAGGTGAATCGCGCGGCGAGCCCCAGGTGCCGGAGAATGTTCACCAACAGCCACGACGTATCGCGGCAGGAACCGCTCCGCTTGGTAAGCGTTTCGTCGCACGTCTGAACACCCGGTTCCATGCGAATGAGATACGAGATGTGTTGGCTCAGCTGCCGGTTGATGTCGACCAAAAAATCGTTCGTGCGGCGTTTGCGTCGATCAATGGTCCGTAAGTATTCGGCGAGCGGGGAGCCTTCGAGCGCAGGCGACACGTGCAGAAATGGCATCAGATCGTGCAACAACGCTGGATGATACGTAAATGGGAATTCCTCGGCGCTCTGTTCGAGAAAAAAGTCGAAGGGGTTGATCACGGTCATCTCGGCGATGAGATCGACCGCGACCACCAGCTTCTTGGCGCGTTCGGGAAACACCAGTCGCGCGGCGTAATTGCCGTACGGGTCCTGCTGCCAGTTCATGTAATGACCGGCCGGCTCAACCTGTAGCGAGTAGCTCAGCACCGGCGTGCGAGTATGCGGAGCCGGTCGGAGCCGCACGAGATGTGGACCGAGTTCGGAGGGAGTGTCGTACCCGTATTCAGTACGATGATGCAAAGCAACACGAATGGCCATGGCGGGACCCCTATGCGGGGCATACTCTGGGCGTAGAAATGGGGCGTTACAGCGTGCGGATAGTCCACCGATTCTAACTGCCGCACTCGATTAAGGAAAATCTTCGGGGATTTTCCACTTCCCGCCTGGGGAGTGCGTGTGAGATCGGAACTTGGTTCGATTCAAGCCTGGGAACTCTATCCTGCCCTGCGGCGCGGCGTGCGCCAACCAGATTCGCCCCCAGTATAGCCGAAAACTATGCGAGTCCAGTAGAATCTGCCGCCGGTA
>JBGTEU010000449.1:0-5595 GCA_041747595.1 Bythopirellula sp. | reverse complement strand
ACCGAAACCCACGCAGGCAGCCGCTAGCAGCGCGACGAACACTGTGCAGGCCGACATTGTGCGCGAGAGGGCAAAGGGCATGGCGTGGCCATAACAAGGCGGGCGGGGAGGGAAGGGCGGCTCTTGGTTGTTATCGCCCAGGATGCCAGCACCCCTTTACTCGTGGAAATTCAATCGATAAGAGCGATCTGGACATCACAACCGGCAATCCTTAACATCCGCCCTCTCTTCTCTACCAAATCTTTTCAAAACTTATCGATCGCGGAGTCCACGGATGGCTTCAGAGCTGTCTGGCGCTGCGGGTATTCTCCGTCGTGGCCAGGATCTCGTTCTGCCCCTTGCCCGAGTCGCCCGCGTGCTGGTGAGTCTGGTGCCGGTGCCGACTGCGCTCTTAGACATTTTGCTCGCCGGCAATATTACAATCGCCGTGATTGTGTTGCTGACCACTATTTACGTGAAGACGCCGCTCGAGTTCAGCATCTTTCCCTCGATGCTCTTGGCCACGACGCTTGCGAGGCTCGTGCTTAACGTGGCGACGACTCGATTGATTTTGACGCGCGCCGCTCTGGACGGCGAAGAAGCAGCCGGCGGCGTCGTCACCGCATTTGCGAATTTCGTTGCCGGCGATGGAAATGTCGTCGTCGGTTCGATTATCTTCATCATTATCATCGTGATCCAATTCGTGGTGATCACCAAAGGTGCCACTCGCATCAGCGAAGTGGCGGCCCGTTTCGCGTTGGATGGCATGCCGGGTAAACAAATGGCGATCGACGCCGACCTGAATGCCGGCATCATCGACGAACGCGAAGCCCAACGCCGTCGCGGCGAGATCACACAGCAGGCCGACTTTTTCGGGGCGATGGATGGTGCCAGCAAATTCGTCCGCGGCGATGCTATCGCCGGCATTATTATCACGGTGATCAACGTGCTCGGCGGGCTTATTATCGGCGTCGCCCAGTATGGCATGCCCATCGCCGATGCCGCCGCCATTTTCACGCAACTTTCCATCGGCGATGGTTTGGTGAGCCAGGTGCCGGCTTTCTTGATCTCGCTCGCAGCCGGTTTGCTCGTGACCCGCAGCAGCAAGAGCAGCAACCTGCCGCATGAGTTCATGGAACAATTGTTTTCGCGCCCGCAGGCCCTCGCCGTGGCGGCGGGATTCTTGGCGGTGCTCATCACGACCGATTTGCCGCGGACACCGCTGTTGGTGATGTGTGCCGCATGTATTGGCATGTCCCGCATGTTGACGCAATCGGAAGCACGCAAGCAAACGCAGGAAGCTGACGCGGAGCAAAAGAAAGCGCCTGTTGAGGACCGAATTGAAGATTTTCTCACAGTCGATCCCATGGAAGTGGAAGTCGGCGTGGGACTGATTCGCCTGGCCGATCCGAAACGGGGCGGCGATTTGCTCGAACGCATCCAGCGCGTGCGGCAAAGCGTCGCCGCCGAGATCGGCATCATCATGCCCAAG
This sequence comes from Bythopirellula sp., assembly GCA_041747595.1. Taxonomy (GTDB): domain Bacteria; phylum Planctomycetota; class Planctomycetia; order Pirellulales; family Lacipirellulaceae; genus Bythopirellula. Next base: position 4,124 of record JBGTEU010000449.1, on the reverse strand, counting down.
GTGCGGATTCGCGACAACATGCGGCTCGATCCCAATGAGTATCGCATCAAAATTGCCGACATGCCCGTCGCCCAGGATCGCCTCGAACCAAGTTATTTGCTCGCAATCGACTCGGGCATGACCACCGGCAAGATCGACGGTATCGTCACCAAAGACCCCGCGTTCGGCACCGAAGCTCGCTGGATACTGACAGGTCAGCAAGATCAAGCGGAACTCATGGGTTACACGGTCGTGGAACCGGGAGCCGTGCTCGCGACGCATCTCACGGAAGTCTGCCGCCGCCACGCCGACGAAATTCTCACTCGCGATGCGTGCAAGCACCTGGTCAACGAGCTCAAGCAAACGCAGCCCGCGGTGGTCGACGAATTGATTCCCGGCACGTTGTCGCTCGCCGAAGTGCAGGGGGTGTTGCAACTCTTGCTACGCGAACAAGTGCCGATTCGCCAATTGGCGACGATCTTGGAAACGCTCGGCGATTATGCCCAACGGACCAAAGATCCCGTGCTGCTGACCGAATACGTCCGCCATCGGTTGGCTCGGCAGATTTGCACCCGCTATCGCAACGAAGAAGGGCAATTGCACGTCATCGCCCTCGACCCCGCGATGGAAGATCGCATCCGTGCCGGCTTCGAGCACAACGAGCGCGGGCTTTTCATTCGCATGTCGCCCCAGGCGATTGAAGCAACCTGCAGCTCGATTGCCAAGCAACTGCCGAAACTCACGACGGCCCATCACACGCCGATTGTGTTGGTGAGCCCGCAGATTCGCGCGGCCTTGAAACAAATTACTGAGAATCATTTGAGCCAACTGGTGGTGCTTAGCTTCAACGAAATCACACGTGACACGCAAATCGTAACGCTTGGTTTAGCTTCAGACAATTGAGTCGAAAATCGCAATGAAAATCCAAACCTTCCGTGCCAAATCGATGCAACAGGCCCTCGATCTCGTTCGTCAGGAGTTGGGGCCCGAGGCCACCGTGCTGCACACCCGTGAACTGAATGCCAGCTTGTGGGGGCGCTTGATGTGGGGCAAGGAATACGAAATCGCCGCCTCCAGCGAAGCGAACTTCCCCTCGCGGATCGCTACAGTGGCCAGCCGTGAATCGGCATCGGTGAGCCTGGAACTCTCGGCAGAGACCGATTACCGCGAGCGGTATCGCAACGATTTTCGTTCCCAAATGGGCACAGAACTCGATGAACTGAATTTCATGTCGGCGCAGCTCAATCAACGTGCCAGCGAATCCGACGTGCAACATCTTCCCGAGGCATTGTTCGAGGTCTACACCGATCTGATCGAAGCCGACGTGGAAGAACGAATCGCACAAGAATTCATCGAACACTTGCGGATCGACACGACGGTCGATCTGAACGATTCTTTTGCCATGCGTGCCGAATTGACGCGGCTCGTCGAAGGCGAACTCCACGTTGCTGGCCCGCTCGAAACTTCCGCGGGTGAAGGACGCGTGGTGGCCCTCGTGGGTCCCACGGGAGTTGGCAAGACAACGACCATCGCCAAGCTCGCCGCGAATTACCGCCTGCGGGAAAACAAGTCGGTCGGTCTGATTACGGTCGACACCTACCGCATTGCCGCGGTCGAGCAGCTTCGCACCTACGCCGAGATCATCGATCTGCCCATGGAAGTCGTGAGCACGCCGCGAGAAATGCGCGAGGCGATTGCGCGTATGAAATCCCTCGACCTGGTGTTGATGGACACCGCGGGCCGCAGCCCCCGCGACGAAGTGCGTATTCAAGAACTCAAGGCGATGCTCGCCGAAGCGAATCCCGCCGAGGTGCATCTCGTATTGAGCGCCGTGGGAGGGGCAAAGAGTCTCGCCAACACGGCCGAGCGTTTCGCCACGGTTGGAACGACCGCGATGATTGTCACGAAACTTGACGAAGCGACCGGCCTCGGTAATTTGCTTTCGGTGGTGCGTGGCTGTGGACTGCCGATCAGCTACGTCACCGACGGCCAAAACGTCCCCGACGATATTCAAGTCGCTCAGAAACATGCGCTCGCCCACCAAATCCTCGGACTTCACTAATTTTCCTGTCATTCTGAAAGGAGTTGTACGACTTGAAGAATCTGGCTTCCATCGTCGCACGTCTTCGTAGCGTCTTGATATTGCAAACCAGATCCTTCGGTCGCCAAGGCTCTCTCAGGATGACACTATTCGCAACTTAATACAAACACTTACCCTCCAACTACTTTTCTCATGTTCGATCAAGCCGACAAATTGCGACAACTGGTCCGCGAAACCATCAAAGAAAACGCGGCCCTCGAACCCGGCGTCCCCTTGGTGGCGGTCAGCGGTGCGCGGAATGGTGTCGGCACGAGCACCGTCGCCCTGCGGCTTGCACAGGAGCTCGTGCAACTTGGCAAACAAGTTGTTTTGGTGGACGGCAACGTGCTCAACCCGACGCTTGCCGACAGGCTGGAGATCTCGGTTCACACAGGCATTGCGGAAGTTCTTAACGGTGCGCGTTCCGCCGCCGAAGTGCTCGAGCCGGTTACACATGGCTTGCACTTGCTGCCAGGATCGTCGACCGCAGACAACCCTCCGCCCGAGATGAATCTCCGCGCCCTGCGGCGGTTTGTTACCGAACTCCGCACGCTGCAAAGCTACGCCGACCTCGTGGTGCTCGATGCCGGCTTTGGCATGTCTCCTTGGGCCGAGCGGATGTGGACCGCGGCGATGCAGGTTTTGTTGGTGACCACGGCCGATTCGATTTCCGTCCGCGATGCCTACACGGCGGTCAAAATGGCCCCTTGGGGCGACGTCGACGGCAAACTGCGTTTGATTGTCAATCAATGCGATGACGCAGCGCTTGCCGACCGCGTTGGCGATGGGTTTCGATCGACGTGTCGCCAATTCCTTGGCATGAAACTTGTAGGCAGCGCGGCACAAATTGCAAACTCCGGATCGAATAGTCATCGTCAATCGGCGCGGTTGCTAGCGGCCGACGTGCTGTCGCATACGTTTGTCTGTTCGCATCACGCGCGCGGCACGTCGCATGCGCGTTATGCAGCCACTTCCCAGGCAGCGGCGCTGTTGGCGGAAGTTCCCTTGCCGCGGATTTCCGACGGCTGAGTTATTTTTCTAAATTCGATGTCAAACCACCAAACAAATTCAATAACAAACACCATGCTGTCGATAAATGTAGAAAGTCGGATGGCCTGCAACCGCGCGTCAAACTGGCGGGGTTGCGGAAAGTTTGAGGCCTCTGGAGACTCGTCACGTGGCTCGCACCTATGCCGGCATCTTAGCCCTCGTCGGAATGCTTGTTGTGCTATTCCGCGCGTTAAAGAACGGTGCAGGGTTCGACGGTACGATCCTCCAAGCTCTCGCTGCAATGGGTTTATTGGCCATGGTGGGACTGATTGTCGGCGCGATTGCCGAGGCAACGATCGACGAATCAGTGCGACGGCGAATGCAAACCGAAATCGGCGCACTCACCGACGGCGAGCAAAAGCAACCGACTAATTAATCGTCACGGCTACACCGTTAGCACAACGGGACCATAAGCAAATAAATCGAGAATGGATTCTCGCGAAAGTAGTTCGCTGATTCACGCGGCGTTCTAACGAATCATCACGGAGGATTGCATGGTAACATCGACTCTGACCTCAGAAGACGCGAATAAAACAGATGCCAGTAAAATAGATGAAATCGCCGAGGTCTGGCAGCAATTCAAAAGAAACCCCAGCAGCCGCGAATTACGCAATCGCCTCGTCGAGCGTTATCTGCCGCTGGTCAAATATAACGGCGAACGCATTTGGTCTCGGCTTCCCGACGGTGTGGAACTCGACGACCTCATCTCGGCGGGCGTCTTCGGCCTGATGGACGCGATCAAGGCGTTCGACATGGGCCGTGGCGTCAAGTTTGAAACGTATTGCGTCCCGCGGATTCGTGGGGCGATGCTCGACGAGCTTCGCAGCATGGACTGGGTACCACGCCTGGTCCGTTCCAAGGCGAGCAAGCTCAATGAAGCGGTCAAGCAACTTGAAGCCTCGCTCGGCCGTTCACCCACGGAAATCGAACTCGCCGAACGCATGGAAATCTCGGTCCAAGAACTCGAAAAGATGATGTCCGACGCCAATGCCGTCGGCCTCATCAGCCTCAACAA
>JBGTEU010000448.1:0-1982 GCA_041747595.1 Bythopirellula sp. | reverse complement strand
GATGCCCCATAGCCAGATTTATGAAAAACCAGATGTCTACTACGCCCAGGCGGTGCGGACTCGTTTGATGGCATTGAAGACGGAATTGGAAAACAAGAAAGATCGCAGTGACGAAGACAAAGGTCGTATCGCCATCGTTGACGGAATGTTGAGAAAGGTTGACGAGGCGGAAGTCGCGATACGTAATGCCCCCGACTCGCCTGATGGGCGGAGAATGATTTTTGATTTGTCAGATGAGATTTATCCTCGGGCGAGTATCCACGAGCATCATGCCGGTGATCACGCCTCGATAGAAACATCGCCATTCCGTTTGGTCGCGGCCACCGAAGCCGGCGAAGACGGCGGACACTTGGTAGGGCTGAATGACCAATATCCTTGGTTGAAGCTGCCGATCATGATTCCCGGTGGCAACATGTGGGCCAGCACTTACTTCCTGCTCACCGGCTTCCACGCGCTCCACGTCGTGGTAGGTTTGATCGCTTTTGTATTTCTTATGAGCATAACACTCAACCGAGCCAGTGCGGGGACGATTGAAAACGTTGGCCTCTACTGGCATTTCGTCGACTTGGTTTGGATTTTCCTGTTCCCCTTGCTTTATTTATTTTAATCATTTGTTCTAATCCCAGCCGAATCGCGGCTTAGCGGAGAGATACATGTCCGATCATGCACAACATGCCGAGCACGAGCACCACGGCGGCACGGGGATTTACATCACCATTTTTCTGGCGCTGTGTGGCCTTACAACCTTGTCGTTCCTGACCTACTTCGATTTCTGGCGGAATCATGTTCCCACCGAAGTGAGCCGCGCATTCATGATGGCGGTCTCTTGTACCAAGGCGATGCTCGTAATCATGTTTTTCATGCACCTCAAGTGGGAAGCCAACTGGAAGTGGGTCCTCACGGTACCGGCGAGCATCATGTCGGCGCTACTGATTTTCGCGCTGGTGCCCGACGTGGGGATGCGGATGAAACATGCCTCTTATGAGCGGCTTAAGTACGCGTCCGAGGAGCCGGCCCTTTCCGAGAAAGCCGAAGACGAAATCGAGTGGCCCCCCGGAATGATGGACGATGGAAGACCACCCGCCGAGGCCGAACCGGCTGGCTGAAATCCAATCCCCACCCTACTCACGAGCGGCCGGCGACTGCTCGGAATTTTTCCAATTATGTCTGCCGACTCCGCGATCGATGTCTCCAAAGTTTCGCATCGTTATGGTTCGCGAACGGCGGTTGACGGTCTGTCGCTCAGCGTGAAAAGTGGCGAAATCTTCGTCTTTCTTGGCCCCAACGGCAGCGGCAAAACCACCCTGTTCCGCGTACTGTCGACGCTGATCCCTCCGCAATCGGGCGAGATTACGATCTTGGGTTACAGCTTGCAGCGCGAGTCCGCGGCGATTCGCGGCCGCATCGGCGTCGTGTTTCAGGCCCCCAGCCTCGACAAGAAACTTACCGTCTCGGAAAACTTGCATTATCAGGGGAAGCTCTACGGCCTCGGTGGCTCGAAGCTGCGCAATCGCTGCGACGAGATGCTCACCGCGCTTGGCATTGCCGACAGGGCAGGGGATCGCACCGAAACATTGTCGGGCGGTATGCGACGTCGGGTAGAGCTCGCCAAGGGGTTGCTGCACCGTCCGCAACTGTTGCTCTTGGACGAACCCTCAACGGGTCTCGATCCGGGGGCACGCTCCGATCTGTGGAAATATCTGCAGCAGATCCGCGCGACCGACGGCGTGACCATCGTGCTCACGACCCACTTGCTCGAAGAAGCCGAACGGGCCGACCGCATCGCGATCATGCATAACGGCAAGCTCGCGGCTCTCGACACACCCTCTGCACTACAGGCCTCGGTGGGGGGCGACTCAATCACAATCCGCACCGAGCGCCCCACGGAACTCGCCGACGCAATCCGCGAGCGATTCTCCTGCGAGGCAACCGTCGTCGAAAACACGGTGCGGCTCGAACAACCCGAGGGGCATCAGTGGATC
>JBGTEU010000447.1:0-2412 GCA_041747595.1 Bythopirellula sp. | reverse complement strand
TCGCGACGGCAGCCGCGAAGGCCAGGTCCTGAACTCGATGAAGTCCAAGGCATCGACCACGGCCGACACCAAAGGGCCGTTCGCGGAAAAGGTAGAGGATGACGTCGATGACAGCGTACGGACCGCCGGCGAACGAGTCGGCCGGCCGCGCGAACTGCAGGGATCGACCTGGCGAATCCCCTTTGAGGGCCAAAATCTGTACGTCACTGTCAATCATGATGGCGAACGCATACTCGAGATATTTGTGGCCGGGCCGATAAGTGCCGGCGTCGGACTGCTGGCGTCCAAGATGCTTCGCGGCGGATTTGATGCCCAGGATGTTGCCCGCAGCCTCAATAAGGTCACGTCGACTCACGCGGTCTGGTTTAACGAACGGTTATTGACCTCGCCGGAACAGGCGGTCGCGGAATGCCTGCTGCTGATCGACCGCAGGCTGAATGGCCTGCCCGAATCGCCACGGGTGACCGGCAAGACATCTGCTGTCGAGACCTCGATGTCATCGATGGTGGGCGAATGCCCCGAGTGCCGCGGCCAACTTGAGCATGCATCGGGCTGCGACACTTGCCGCGATTGCGGATATTCGAAATGCCGTTGAATGATCATAGACTGTAAAGTAACTAGATAGAAACATATACGCACCTATGCGTATTTACAGGCTCCGCAGATTATGTTATAGTTCCCGCCAACAAGGAAGCTTTTTTCGATCCGGCATTGCACCTTAAAATTGCAGCACTCTGGTCGTATATCCTACAGCTGTGAGGAAAGATACGCCTATCGTTGAGGTCCCAGGTAGGCTGGTCTAAGATTCGCTTCTCCAAGGATACTTTATCGGATGGCCGTGAAATGACCACGTGGAAAGAATTCAGGAGCGTGCAAGATGTCTTATGCTGATAAACTCTTCAAAATAAACCGAAAACTCTTTTTGGCAGCCATAGCAAGTGCATTGCTTCTGGCAGCAGTTTTCCCTTATCCGGGGTTTTACAGCGAGCACCTCGCTGTCGGTTCAAAGCCTGAATCTCAGGGCGGAATCGAAAACGCGATTCCGGGCTCGGGCGATAACGTGACGAGCAGATTGTTTACCGGAACGGCACCAACACCAACTCCGCCCCCTTCAGCTTCAGATTTCATTAGTCGGGACGGTACGACGCTGATGTGGAACAATCAACCGTACCGCTTCGTCGGATTCAACATCTACAACGCAAACAGCGTCAACAACTGTTGGTACACCCTAGGAGAGGGTGACGGCATGGATGTCGCACTGTCAACAATAAGCGAAGAGACCAACGACTCCGCCAAAGTCTTCCGGGCGTGGTTTTTCCAGCACTTAGCTATTAAGAACGGAGCATTGGACTGGACGGTTTTTGATCGTACTATCGCAAAAGCTCGGGCCCATGGCTTCAAGGTGATTCCAACCTTGGGGAATCAATGGTGGCATTGCGAGAACTGGCCTTCATTTGAAGCTGGTTACAAGAAAGAAGAGTGGTACACGACTAATTACAAGACAATGGACGGATCGGCTCCTGGCTCGGTGTTTAGCTACCGCACTTTCGTGGAGCAAGTCGTCGAACGTTATAAGAATGAGCCAGCAATAGCATTCTGGCAGTTGATGAACGAGGCAGAGATTCCCTCCGCGAATGGGCAGTGTTCGCCTACGGCGGTAACAAGTCTAAGAAATTTTGCTGACGATATGGGCGGGGCGATAAAATCTATAGATCCAAATCATCTGGTCAGCTTGGGAACGATCGGTTCAGGTCAATGCGGTGCCCAGGGTGTGGACTATGAGTACGTGCATGCATCCCCCGGAATTGATCTATGTGGGTATCACGACTATGGGAGAATTGACCAAGGTATGCCTGGTGATCAGTGGAACGGTCTAGCATTGAGGATCAGCCAATGTAATACTTTGCAAAAGCCGATCTTTATTGGAGAGGCAGGTATCCGAACGGATCAAGTAAACGGCGACCTCGCGTCACGAGCTGCTCTCTTTTCGAGCAAACTTCAAACTCAGTTCCAAGCCGGTATTGCGGGGTTTTTAATCTGGAATTGGAGTAACGGTCCTATAAACGAGGGCTATGAAGTGAGGAGCGGGGACCCAGTGCTGTCGGTTTTGCAGAATTATGCACAGGGGCCGCCTGTACCGACGCCAACTCCAACGCCACCTCCGACACCGACTCCGACTCCGACTCCGGTAGCATCTCCGACCCCGACGGTCGCGCCGACGCCGACTCCTTCCGCAGCAGATTTCATTAGTCGGGACGGTACGACGCTGATGTGGAACAATCAACCGTACCAGTTTGTCGGTTTCAACATCTCCAACGCAAACAGCGTCAACAACTGTTGGTACACCCTAGGAGAGGGTGACGGCATGGATGTCGCACTGTCAACAATAAGCGAAGAGACCAACGACTCCGC
>JBGTEU010000446.1:0-3089 GCA_041747595.1 Bythopirellula sp. | reverse complement strand
GAAAGTCGACGTCAAGGGAGACGAGGCGTGCGAGCTGTACAAGTTACTGACTTCGCTCGAAACTAAGCCCACGGGTGCCGGGGATATCAGTTGGAACTTTGAAAAGTTCGTGCTCGACCGCAATGGGTTTGTGGTCGCGCGGTTTGGGCCAAGGACCAAACCCGATGCCCCCGAAATTGTGGCACTTCTTGAAGAACAACTTAAAACCGATCCCGCCGTCAACGATGAGACGACCCCGGAATCGCCTCAATGACAAACTAGACCCGGGGAGTGCAATCCCCAGGCTTTGGTTGTTATTACGCAACGGCTGGTGCTATCGAATCGCCGGGAGCAACATCGGTTCGTGTCCAACGGGGACCTGCGCCATTTCGCTGGGAATCGGTTGCGGCTTAGGGATCATCGGAGGCACGCCCGTCGAAGGATACGAATAGGACACGGCTTCGGTTTCGCCCGGCAAGTAAGGGGTCGGCGTGATGTCGTCGTAAGTTTTTTCCGAAACGGAGGCAATCGGATTGCCCGGTGCCTGGGTGCGGACCTCTGCCGTTTGCGTGGGTGCCGCGCCCGTGAGATTGGCCAACAGCTTGCTGGCCTCATTCATTTTTGGATTCGCCACCAAAGCCCTGTTCAAGAACGACACCGCCTCGTCCATACGACCGCGCTCTTGAAGCAACACGGCCATGTTGTAATTGGCCACGGCGGGTTCATAAACGGCGCTCAAATGAGCGACCGCCGGATCGAGTTGGTTCAGCTCGATCAACACCTTAGCGATGTTATTGCGATAAAGTTGTTTCTCTGGCCGCAACCGAACCGCTTGGTCGAGATATTGCAGCGAGGTAGGCATTTGGCCGCTACGAGCGTGACAGAGCGCCAGGTCGTTAAGCGCCCGTGCATCTTGGGGATGCTCGCTGACGGCTTGTTGGTAAAACTGCAACGCGAGCTGCAAATTGCCTTCGCGATCTTCCAATCGAGCCATGCTCAGCAGACCATCCAGATTCTTGGGATCCATCGAGAGGGCTTTTTGATACATGGCTCGTGCGTGATCGGTGTTGCCCCCCTGATCACTCAATTGGCCCATCGACACATAGAGCGCCGGCGTCGCGGGACCGCTCGAGAAACCGAGCGAGATTGGATCGGTGCTTGACGTTTGCGCATTCGCGACGGAAGTTGGCTTTTTCTTGGGAGCCAACGCCTTGAAAGGCGCGGTGGCCTTTTCGGTCCAACTCGTTTGGTTGGCGGCCGGCTGCGACATGGACTTTTTGGTCCCACTCGAGCCAGGCATCGCGCAGCCGGTTAGGGCTGCCATTAGCGCTAAATGGAATATCGGTAATGACCGCACGACTCCACCCTCCTTGGTGAAAGCTTCGATCCGCCTGAAAAGATCGGCTTCAAAAGTTGCGCTGACTTACCGTCAGCTCATTGTTTTCTCTCATTGCTTACCGAAGCAGCTAAGCAACGGCTACTTCCTTAATTACCTGCACTGCTACTCGTGTCGGGCGCGAGCACCGGAGCAGGTTGATTCGTCTGGAATCCAACAAATATGCTGTCGACGGATCCGGCCGTGTGGCCTTCCGAGACGATATGCGTGTCATTCACGAGCATCGGCTCCAGGTTGGGGCTTTGATTGCTAGCCCAGCCATGGACGGCGGCGATCCGAGAAGCGGTTTCCGATTCGGTTTCACCCCGTTGGACATAAATATTCCGCCGATCCTGCGGGGCCTGTGTAAGAATCCATTTTGATTTCAGCTTGCCCGCCGTGGTAAGCTCGTTCGAACCTTCCTCGAAGTGGTAATCGCCGAGTAAGTTCTGACGCCGCCAACCATTGTTGACCATCGCCGTGTACGCGCTGTTCACGGCGCAGCGGGCCGTGGGAATGTATTGGTTGGGCCACATGTTGTTCGCGTGATAACCCGCTTCGCAACAGAAGCCGAAGCCTCTGTGGCCATGCCCCGTGTTACATTGACCTGCGTTGCAAGAACCGGTGTTATATGAACCCGGATTGCACGAATAAGGCTGGGCGCTAACATATCCGGCTTGGGCGGCGACTATTAGCGCTAACAAGGCAATGCTTTGAAATCTCATCGTGTGGGTCCACCAATCGGTGAGTTTGCGGAACTCGCGGCGAAGAGCGTATTGCTCGAATGCGAGCGTGGGCAATCAACAGATATCCGCATCCCAGGAGGAGGCGGCATCCTTCGTCACTATCGACCTACAAAACGGACGGGCTACGCTACTTCTGGTGGAACCGGATTCTCTTGTGTAGCTTGCCTATTGTGGATTCATTGAGGGGAAGAGCTCGTTGATCATCGTGATAGCAGCAGGCCCTACTAGCACCACGAAAATCGCCGGAAAGATGAACAACACGAGCGGGAAAATCAGCTTTACGGCTGTTTTGGCGGCTTTTTCCTCGGCCATTTGCCGGCGGCGGGTCCGCATCGAGTCGCTTTGCACGCGGAGGGCTTGGGCCACGCTCGAACCGAACTTGTCGGCTTGAATCAGGATCGCGGCCAGGGCTTTGAGATCGTCGACCCCCGTGCGAGCTCCCAAATCGTGGAGCACTTCGTTGCGCGCCCGGCCCATCTGCAATTGCAAATTGCAGAGGCCGAACTCTTCGGCAATGATGCGGTAGGACTTCTTCATTTCTTCAGCCACTTTGCGCATGGCCTGGTCCAAACCCAAACCGGCTTCCACGCACACCACCATCAGGTCGAGCGCATCGGGAAGCCCGTAGAAGATATTGTCTTTCCTGCTTCTCGTGATGATCCACAAGATTACCTCCGGCATGAAAAACATCACCAATCCAATGCCCCCCGCGTAGGTGATCGAATCGATGTCGATTCCACGGGACAAGATGACGGCACCACCCCCGATCAAAAAGCCGCCGACGAGCCCAATCATCTTAAGGGCCCAAAAGATTTCGGCGTCCTTCGCGCCGCGGAACCCGCCCTGATTGAGTTTCATGCGGGTCTTGCCGACTTCTTCCCGCGTCTTGGGCTGAAGCGGCTTTGACAAAGCGGGGGAAGCAAATTCCAACACTTTGCTCATTTTGCTCGAGCGCCCCTTGCCATCGCGCATGAGGTCGCTCTTACGTG
>JBGTEU010000445.1:0-13107 GCA_041747595.1 Bythopirellula sp. | reverse complement strand
TGCAAGGCCGCATGACGCCACGGCTCATAGGATTTTTGAGCAATATCGAGCGCGAGTTTTTCGAACTGATTTGCCAGGTGGATGGCGTCGGAGTGAAAAAAGCCTTGCGGGCGATGATACGGCCTGTACAGGAGGTCGCACAGATGATCGAGGATCAAGACGCCAAGGGCCTGAGCACGTTGCCGGGAGTGGGCGCCGCGACGGCGGATCGCATCATCGCGAAACTTCGCCGCAAGGTGCCCAAGTTTGCGCTGCTGGTAGCCCGCGACGCACCTCACACGGCCGACGTGGAGCGCGACGTCGTGAGCGACGCCTTCGAAGTATTACGCGCCTTGGGGCACAGCGAGACTGATGCACGGCGGCTACTCGACGACGCACTCACTCGCAAGAAAAAATTCAAGGACGTCGAAGAACTGCTGCATGCAGTCTACGAACAGCGCCACGCATAAACGGGTTCACGCGGGCGCGGACCCTGGGGGCGCGGTCGGTTCCACCGCGACGGGGCCTCCCTTGCCGCTCCCTTTGCCGATGAAATAAGCCACGAACGCGGCAAGTCCCATCCACAACATGTCGAGCTCGGACAGCGCATTCTTCGGATTTTCAAACCGCATTAAGCGATCGCCCCCGGCAATGCTTTGTCTTTCGCGCATCGCTTGTTGCTCGTCTTCGGCCAATTCAGCGGTTGCATCCGCGTCGACTTCCCCTTGGGGATCTTGCACGGGTGCCTCAGCCAGATTCGCGTCCTCCGCGGCCTTGATCGTGTTCACCTGACTTACGTTTTGCATCACTTTTGCGTAGACGGCACGTCCACCCACAAGTGCCAAGAGCGTGAGGGCAACGGCCAATGCCGCCCGACCATAACTCTCCGCCGCCCCCGCGCCTGCCGCCGCATTGACGCATAATCCGGTAATCAAGCCGACCGCGATCGCGAGCCAACCGAATTCCTGGCCTGTGGTGTATTCCAGAAAAAACCAAGCCGCCGCGCTGGCTGCCGCACCAACCAAACCTCCCAAGAGAACTCGCATGTTTGTGCCCTGCAAAAAAAGAGTGTGGTTCCGCCCTGACACTGCCATTGTAGTTCTGCGGCGAAGCAAGCGCCAAGCATTTCCGCCCTCCCAATCGTCCAACTCTTCTGAATTGTTACGAAACGGCGGAAATTAGCGGGCAACTCGCCACTTCCCCCGCTAAAGAGTCGACGCCTCGATCCCTCCCATTACAATAAACGTGTGAGTCTTTTCATCGCCAGATCATTCTTTCCCATCAATTTGGCACGTCGCTATGCTCAGCCTCCTCGAACAGTGGCTCGTTTTTCCCTCGCCGCGGGTGAACGAGGACGACTGGCAGATTGCCGATTTGGCCTACGAGGACGTTTACTTCGACGCCGCCGATGGCACGAAACTCCACGGTTGGTACGTGCCGCACCCCAATCCCAAGGCGGTCGTGCTCTATTGCCACGGCAATGGAGAATATGTTGCCCATTTAGCCAAGCGGCTCAAAGTCCTGCACGATCGCATCGGCGTCGCGGTCTTCGCTTGGGATTACCGCGGCTACGGCCGCAGCGCCGGCAAGCCTCACGAAGTCAACTTGATCGCCGATGGCCGCGTGGCTCAGTTGTGGCTTGCAGAGAAAGCGGGGCTCGATCCCGCCGAAATCGTGCTCATCGGTCGTTCACTCGGCGGCGCGGTGTCAGTCGCGTTAGCTGCTGAATACCGCGTGCGTGGCTTGGTGCTCGATCGCACGTTCTCGGAACTCACCGACGCCGCGGCGCACAACTACCCCTGGCTCCCCGTGCGGCTGGTGATGAGAAATCGCTTTTCGTCGATCGAACGGATCAAGCACTATCACGGTCCGCTCCTGCAAACTCACGGCACGAAAGACAGCATCGTCCCGTTCGCATTGGGAAAGAAACTCTTCGACGCCGCCCCCAGCAAGCACAAACGGTTTCTCGAAGTCGAGGGGGGCGATCACAGCGGACAGCTCCCCGAGTATTGTTACGACGCACTCGTGGAGTTTCTCGATGCGCTGCCGCCGGTGGAGAATGCCGAACAGGAAGCCTGCATCAATTAATGCGAGTCGTTGATGGAACAACTGACTTCAACTACTGGCGAGCGAATAACTTGGACGAGCTTCCTTGGGCGAATCTTGCGAAGAGCCATCTTTCTCGCCCTCTTTTGCTACGCGGCTCCTTGTCTGCTGTTAATGGCGATGGAGTCTCGGCTGATCTACCTCCCCCCTGCGACCAGCATTCCCTTGCAACAGGCAGAAACCCTCGGGGGAGAGGGAGTGTGGTTCACCGCTGAAGATCAGACCAAATTACACGGTTGGTTTTTTCGCCAGGGAAACACGGATCGGGCGATACTTTATTTTCATGGCAACGGGGAAGATGCCAACCAGAACCTGTGGCTGGGTGCCCAATTCCGCGACCGGTTGAATGCCTCGGTTCTTGTTTTCGACTATCGCGGTTATGGTCAGAGCGAAGGCGCTCCCAACGAGAAGGGAGTGATCAGCGATGGCATTGCGGCTCAACGTTGGCTGGCAAAGCGCGTCAATCTTGAACCCATTGAGATTATCCTTTTCGGCCGTTCCCTAGGGGGTGCCGTGGCAGTCGCTGCCGCCGAACAGCTCGGCGCAAGAGCCGTGATTGTGCAAAACACTTTCGCCAACATGACCGACGTAGCGGCCGAACACTATCCCCTCTTTCCGGTGCGATGGTTGATGCGGAATCGCTATTATTCTCAGCAAAGAATCACACACTATGACGGCCCTTTTCTGCAGTTTCATGGGACGAACGACATCGTGGTGCCGATCGCATTAGCCCGACCCTTGTTCGAGGCTGCCCCCTCGAAACAAAAACATTTCGTGGAAATACCCGCGGGCATGCACAATGGCCCCCTGCCCGATTTTGCCTTCGACGCACTAAAGGCGTTTCTCGACGCGCTCGAACCCGTGGGCAACCTAACGCAATAGGGCAAAGATTCACACGCTGACCATCGTCTCGGGCATCTCGCGCAAGAAAAGATAAACCATCATGCTAGTGCCGATCACGTCGCGCATCAGCACATCAGCTGCCATCTGGGTGCCGACATTCGCGCTGATGTACACAAAGGTCGCCGCCGTGAGCAACGAGACGGCGCATAAAAACGTGGCCGTGAGACTGATCGTGTCCCGTCCCGCTGACCTCAACGTGCGGAGCTCGTAGAAGAATTGGTACATGACCAATGCAAAGATAATCATGCCCGCGAGCGAAAAATTCGCCAGCCCGGGGAGCACGATTGCCGCATCGTAAAGTCCGTGGGCGAAAACCATCACTCCGAACATCGCCACCGCGTGCGGCGCCCAATTCCGCGGATCGCGAAACGCGCGATACACATAAAGCCCAATCAAACCGGTGAGCGCCATGTGAGCGGGATTGGCGGTGAGGAACCGGCCGAGCGTGTCCGTGGCTTGCGACCCCCGGAAATAGCCGATGTTTTCCTCAATGGCGAATCCCAACCCCACGCACGCCGACGCCACCAGCGCGGTCATTTCATCGCGCAGGGGAACCAGCACCAGCATCAACGGCAGAAGACAAACGAGCTTTGAGAATTCTTCCCGCAAACCCACGCCGAGAATAAAGAACCGCAAGCCGGGGACGAGCTCCTTGCTCTCTTGCAGGCCCCACTGGATCTCTTGCCAGAGAATCAGAAAGCACGTCGGCCAGATGCTGAGCACCCCCAGCGCGACGGCCGCGAGCATGATTCCCAGCCGCCGATCAAACAGGGGACGCACTCGCAAGACTTGACTGAGAAACACGAACCAACAACAGCCAGCAAAGAGCGCGAGGGCCAAGATGCCCGGTTGCGAGAAATCGGCGAGCATCGTCCGCGGCACGCTCCACCAGACCTGCCACCACTGGCCGTCCACGGCGAGGGCTCGGATGCGGTCCCACTGGTTGTAATCGTGCTGATCGATGTCGAGCGTGAGCGCGGGTCGAGCCCAACGCTCTGCTAACCAGCCGAGAAGAATCCCAACCCCGATGATCACCGCGACCATCCGCCACAAGAAGGTGGGGTCGCGGGTCTTCACGCGCAGTGTGCTTTGCCAATTCATAGCGGCGATTATCGCAAATTCGTTGGTGGCATGGCGAGCCTCATTCTGGTGTCATCCCGAGGAATGCTCGCCGCTGTCATTCCGAGGGGAGCTCCGCGACCCGAGGAATCTGGGTATGCCAAATCAGCTCGCATTGTTGACTTGTACCGGGGTAAACCCAGATTCCTCGAGTAGTAGAACTCCTGTCGGAATGACAGACTGCCCCGGTTCACATGATTCACGGTTTCCTCGTTTCGTGCCGATCTGTTATATTGTCGGCTGTTAGCGTACAAGTGTTCAGATTCACTATTAAGCCCCTACGATTCGTTGAATCGCGGCGAAAACAAAAAATGCCCCGCGAACCGATTCTTTCCGCCGCCGATGCCCTTCCACCGGTCGAGGCGTTCCACGTTGAACGGCAAAACCCCGAGGAAGACGTCGCGCTCCGTCCCAAGCGGATGGAAGACATGGTTGGCCAGCGCGAAGTTTACGAACGGCTCAAGATCGCCGTGGATGCCGCCCTGATCCGCGGCGAACCCCTGGGACATATCTTGCTCGACGGCCCCCCGGGCCTCGGCAAAACCACCTTCGCGATGTGCATTCCCCGGGCGCTCAACGTGCCGCTGCAAATCGCTAGCGGTGCGGCGCTTGCCGCCCCCAAGGATTTGCTTCCGTATCTCAGCAATGCCGAGGAAGGTTCGATCCTGTTCATCGACGAAATTCATCGGCTTCCCAAGACGGTCGAAGAATTCATGTACCCCGCGATGGAAGATTTTCGCATCGACATCACGCTGGGCGAGGGAGTCTCCGCCCGCACGGTCAACATGTCGCTACGGCCGTTCACCCTCATCGGCGCCACCACGCGGAGCGGTCTGCTCTCGGCCCCGTTGCGCGATCGCTTCCAGGTCCGCGAGCATTTGGAGTTTTACAGCGAAGACGAGCTCACCGAGATCGTCCGCCGCAATGCGGTAAAGCTTCGCATCGAAACTGCCGACGATGCCGCTCGACAGATTGCTTCCTGCAGCCGCGGCACGCCCCGCGTGGCAAACAACCGCCTCCGCTGGGTCCGCGATTACGCCACGAGCCGGGCCGACAACAAGATCACGGTGGAAGTTGCCCAAACCGCGCTCAAGATGCTCGGGGTCGACCACCTGGGGCTCGACGTGCAGGACCGCAAATATATGGAAACGATTCTGCGCGTCTTCCAGGGCGGACCGGTCGGCGTCGAGGCGGTCGCCCACACCATGAATTTGGCGACCGACACGCTCACCGACGAAGTCGAACCCTTTCTCTTGCGGGCCGAGCTGGTGGTCCGCACCCCGCGGGGCCGCAAACTGACCGCCGCGGGATACGCACATCTCGGCGCCACGCCGCCGGACGAAGCGACTCGCTATCGTGTGGAAGATTCGTTACCACTCTTCGAGCAAGACTCCTCCTAGCCGCGATTCAACGAATCGCAGATGTCCCCGGCGCTGGTATCCCTGGCGATCAGGTCTGATCGCGGCTACTGCTACATATTGCTCACATCCACGACTTGGGTCATCCGAAATCGTCGAGAGCCGTTGCAGGACCAAGAGATCCACTCCTTGCTGAATCCCCTGCACGTGGCCGTCGAGGAATACGAAGTTGCAAAGCTGTGCGTGTTGGCTGCCGAATTGTTCCCTGAGCTCTTCCACGTCACAATCGACCGCGGGATCGGTCGGTGCCTGGCCATGGGCTATGCCGCATTCCGTGCCGGCGAGAATTGTCTCCATGTTGTCCGCTGAGAAAAACGCAGTATCGCCCTGAAAGTAGTGCATCCGATCCTCGACAAAGCCTGGCGACGCCCGTGCTTCGTCCTCCGTGGAGATATACTTTTCTCCGATGCCCAACGAAAGCGCCGTTCCATCGCTCACGTGACGAATGCTATTGCGAGAAAAGGAGTACAACACACCCCCATGAATTCCTGGCGGCTCTCCCGCGGGGTTTCCGTTGCCGTAGTTTCGAAACAGACCCGCATTGCCGGCGTAATCGCCACCCGCCGCCACGCCTTTGCTCTCTGCCGGCGGGGCCGCGTCATCGTTATCGAAATCGCGATCCGCCGTGGGATTACGTCGGCTCGGACAGAAATAAACATTCACGGGCGAACGCATCGCCGTCGCATTCAGCGGATCGTCCACTCGCGCGGTTTCCACAAGCGCATCATAAATCGCATTCTGTTCCATGTAGGGCAATAGCTGGAAGGCCCACGACACACCGAGCGGAGTTGCCGGTGTGCCGACAGGAGGATTGGGGACACCCGGACCAGGCGTTGTGGCATTGCGGCCCTGGGGAAACAGCTTCCTGGCATCGTGGTGCATCTGGAGCGCGAGCCCCTGCTGTTTGAGATTGTTCACGCATTGATTGCGCCGCGCAGCTTCGCGAGCCGCCTGAATCGCCGGCAACAACAACGCCACCAACACGCCGATAATTGCAATCACCACCAACAGCTCAACGAGCGTAAAACCGCGTGTCTTCTGAGCGCGCATGGGCTACCTCTTTCTCTGCAGATATTCCGGTTGGCCTTGCAACAACATCTCCCTCTGGAAATGTGGGTGCGCAAGTGGAAAGGAAGGAATCGTAGGAAGGAAACGAGACGGGAAGCGAATACGTTCCGCACATTCGCCGAAAGCGAATTTTAGAACCGCTACATGCGAACTGCCAATTCGCTAAATGCCACATCGAGACAAGATCGCACCGTTAGAAACATATTTGCTCTAATCTCACGACTCTCAATCTGAGCCGCGAAAATTAGGGGCGATGCTACGACTAGCAATTTTAGAGATTGCTTGTGTCGACGACTTCATCGTCGGCAATCGTGGAAATTCGCCGCAGTGCGATCAAGTCAACGCCTTGCTGAATCGCCTGCACATGGCCATCGAGAAAAACGAAATTGCTGATCGAAGGGTGTTCGCTGCCGAATTGCTCCCAGAGATTGTTCGTGCCGCAATCGCCCGTGGTGGGTGCTTCGCCATGGGCCATCCCGCATTCCGTGCTCGCCATTATGGCATAGCGATGGTCTCCCGAGAAGATCGCCGTGTCGCCTTGATAGTAGTGCATCTTTGCCTCGTCAACGTTCGGTCGCGCCTGACGCACTTCGTCTTCGGTGGGGATGTATTTTTCGCCGACGCCGATCGTCGACGCCGTGCCGTCGGTCACGTGGCGGATACTATTGCGCGAGAACGTGTAAAGCGCCCCGCCTTTGACATCCGGGGGCTCACCGTTCGGATTGGTCATGCCAAAGTTGATGTCGACTCCCGCACTGCCGGCGTAGTCGCCCCCCGCCGCCACGCCCCGAATTTCTTCGGGCGGCGCTTGATCGTTGTTGTCGAAATTGCGATCCGCCGCGGGTTCGCGCCGGCTGGGGCAGAAAAAAGTGCTCACGGGAGATCGCATCGCCAAAGCATTTTGCGGGTCGGTGGAGGGAAGCGCTTTGATCAACGCCTGATAGAGCGAGGTCTGCTCGACGTACGGCAGTAACTCAAATGCCCATGAAATGCCATAAGACGTGACTCCCGATTCATTCGCGGAGGGAATGCCGGTGCGACCCGGTGGAAACAACTTCTTCGCGTCGTGCCGCATCTGAATCGCCAGACCGATTTGCTTGAGATTGTTCGTGCATTGGTTCCGCCGCGCCGACTCGCGGGCCGCTTGAATCGCCGGCAACAACAAGGCCACAAGCATGCCGATAATCGCGATCACTACCAATAACTCAACCAGCGTAAAACCATTGGTCTTCTTAACACACATGTGATGACCTCCTCGGCAAGACATCTTCGCGGCAGACCGAATAACAACAGCTCTTAAATGAGGCCGTGCGAAGTGAAGTAAGGAACGGTGGGATCCAGGGTGGGAAGCAAGTACCAGTCGGGCATTCTCGCCGCGTCGGATTTTACCCGTTCTGTTTGCGTCGTGTCAAACTCTTTGCGGGTAACTGTCGCGAATATTGCGCGTATTGTCGAATCCTCTGCGCGAATCAAAGCCGCGAAATCAAAAAGGCGCATGCCGCGTCGTATCATTACGGAAGCGTTTTTCGACACCGCACGCCAGTGTCGCTAGCACCCACAAGGCAACAGTGACAAGGGCTCCCAATGAACTCACGATCAGCGAATCGTTCAATGCCCCATTTGCCGCGAGCAACAAAATCAGCAAACCAACAACAAATAGCTCCACGAGCGACGCACACGCGAAGATGGCAATCAATGCCGTGCGGACAAACGAGCGGGCGAACAACGAGACTTTTTCCCAGCGAGCCGTGGCGATACCTCTCTCACGCCGGCGCTTGAGCACCAATAATGTTCGCAGCGTTACCGGAATCAAAACCAAAGTAACCAACACGCCCAACCCCGGCAGTACCACCACAAGCCCCGCGCTGCACGCAACCAACGTGTTTATCCACAGCAGCGTGCCCAAAGAAAACGCAAACCGCCGCGAGCCTTGGGGACCGCCGAGCAAGCCATCCTGGCCACGCACCGCGCCGCAAAGCCAACATTCGTCGCCGACCCGTGGTTGCCGGGCCCCGCATTGCGGACACATCATTTCTGAGGCAGTAGTGGTGATTGGGTTCATGGGACGCCTTTGAAAAAGCAATAAAACCTTCCCCACATTCTCAACCGCATCGCCTTTCACTCGTTCACAAAAGAAAGTGACAAAATATGTTGACACCGCCACGAGAAACGCTTACTGTACTATCACAGTAGTACACACGACTTTTCGCAATCGCATTTTCGCCCATGTTTCTGCACATCGACGCCCATAACGGTCTGGCCGTTTACGATCAAATCGTCCGGCAAGTGAAATTCGCCGTGGCCGATGGCACGCTCTCCGCCGGCGAGCTCGTCCCCAGCGTCCGCGAAATGGCCAAAGAACTCGCGATCAATCCCAACACGGTCGCCCGCGCCTATCGGCAACTGCAGGACGAGGGGGTGCTCGCCGTGGTGCGTGGCACGGGTCTCGCCGTGGAAAGCGGCGCCCGGCGTGGCTGCCAAGCCGATCGCAAGCGGCTGATCCGCGAGCGGCTCAACGACGTGCTTACCGAAGCGCATCTCAGCGGACTCGATGAAGCCCAAATCCAGGAACTTTTCGCCGCCGAACTGGAAACCACCAAACGGCAACGAGGAAAATCATGAACCCATCTGACGAAGTTATTGCCATCGAAGTCGCGCAGGTCAGTAAACGCTTTGACAATCACCTGGCGCTCGACGATGTTTCGTTTACCGTCCCCCGTGGAACTGTGTTCGCACTCTTGGGAGAGAATGGCGCCGGCAAGACCACCACGATCAAGCTTCTGCTTGGTCTCGAAGAGCCCACGAGCGGCAAACTGGACGTGCTGGGAATGGATTGTCAGCGGGAGGGTGACGAAATTCGCCGCCGGGTGGGTTATGTCCCCGAGCGGCCAGCACTCTACGAATGGATGACGGCCGGGGAAATCGGCTGGTTTACGGCCGGCTTTTATCCCGAACCTTACGAACACGAATACCGCAAGCTGCTCGAACAATTTCGAGTGCCGACGGATCGCAAGATTTCACAGATGTCGAAAGGGATGCGGGCAAAGGTATCGCTGTCGCTATCACTGGCCCATCAGCCGGAACTCTTGATTCTCGACGAACCCACCTCGGGGCTCGACACGCTCGTGCGGCGAGAATTCTTGGAAAGCATGGTCGACATCGCCGCCGCGGGCCGCACGGTGTTTCTCTCCAGCCATCAGATTAGCGAAGTAGAACGCGTCGCCGACATCGTGGCGATTATGCGTGAGGGGAAACTGTTGATCGTCGAATCGCTCGACACGCTGAAATGCCAGATTCACGAGCTCACGATCACGATGAACGGGGCCCATGTACCGGCTGTACCCGGCCATGTGATTTCGAGTCGACAACGGGGTCGGCAGTGGCAGCTGATCGTCCGCAGCGAACAAGATCTGGAAATTTCCGATCTGAGCGCGCATCCCGATGTGGTTGCCGTGGAGAGTCGCACTCCCTCGCTCGAAGAGATTTTTGTGGCGTACATGCAGAGCGGGAAATTGAGTAAAGAACTGATCAACGCCCAGGGATTGCAATCCCTGGGCGTTGCCGTGGAATGACGGAGAAGCCATGAACACACTCGCAATCAACTCATCGCCATCTCTCGTCATGCGGTTCGCCTGGAAAGAATACCGTATGCTCCGCGGGTTCTGGCTTGCGTGCTTTGCCATCGCTTCGATGCTGCAGTGGTTTCTGGCGACCGTGCTCGAGATCCCCGGCACGCAAGAGCAGGAAGTCTTTGCAATCGCATGGGGAGCCACCGCGCTGTATGCGGTCGGCGCGGCGATCACCATGTTTTGTGCCGAAACCGAAGAACGCACACGCGAGTATCTGCGGCTACTCCCCGGCGACTGGCGGACAATCTTCGCGACGAAAGTCGTTGTATCCCTGGTAAGCGCGATCCTCTTGGGATGTGCGCTATCGGTGACAGGCTGGTGGTTGGCCGGCTCTCAGTGGCCCAGCCCCAATGAAACGCAGAACATCTTGATCCTTTGCGGGGTCGCTCTCATCGAAGGCCTCTCCTGGGGACTATTGTTTTCGATGTGGTGGAAGCAGCCACTCGTAGCCGCCGTGGCGGCAATTGCACTCGCCTCGCTGGGAGCTCAGTTTGCCATCGCCACAACAACCGATGTTCAGAATCCGATTTCACTGGAAGCCTATCGCGCCGCCGCGCCTGCGCGACTTGCGATCTGCGTGCTTGTGTTCTTGGTCGATACGCTGCTGGGAAGAACGTGGTTCTATCCTGAGGCAAAGCAACAACGTTCGACGGAACATCTTGTCGCTAAGCCGGCGAGCGGCATCAGACGCCGACGCCTGACGATGTTCACCCGATTGTTGTGGCAAACGTGGCGGGAATCGTGGCGGATGATCCTCATTGCGCTGCCATTATCGTTTCTCATGATCGGCGCGTTCATGGTCCCGGCGTTCACAATCTCCACCTACAACTATCTGCGAGCACTGCCTTTTGTGGCGTTGATTCCCCCTGCCCTGTTGGGATCGCTCGTCTATCGTGCCGACCACCAACGCGATCACCGACTCTTTCTTGCGACTCACGCGGCGCGACCGAGGCTTGTTTGGTTCACAAGGCACATTGTGTGGTTGGGAGTGGTCGTGTTGGTGGCGATTGCCGCGCAGATTCCATTTGCGTGGTTCGCGCAGAAGGTGGTCAACGACCAAATGCTCAGCTACGCCCGTGACGAGTGGTTCCACTACACGAGTTGGATCGGCTGGGAGATTTCCTCGCAGGACTCACGCTGGACACAGGCGTGGCGGTTTGAGGAAATGTCTCGTGACTTTGCCCGCGGGAGCCTTGCCAGTTGGTCGGCAATTCTTGCTGCCTATGGCGTGGGACAACTTTGCTCGATGGCACTCCGCCAATCGTTGCTCTCGGGATTTCTGGCGATCCTGCTTTCGGCAGTCATCGGGGCCTGGGCCGTGTTGATGTTTCTGTGGGAGATGAACTCGCTGTGGTTCGTCCTGCCG
The DNA here is from genome assembly GCA_041747595.1 of Bythopirellula sp. Taxonomy (GTDB): domain Bacteria; phylum Planctomycetota; class Planctomycetia; order Pirellulales; family Lacipirellulaceae; genus Bythopirellula. The sequence goes on along the minus strand of JBGTEU010000445.1, from coordinate 1,519 downwards.
CTGGGAATCGCGACGCTCGGGGCCACGTGGCTCCGCATGCCGAGTTGGATCCTCGGCAAGAATCATCTCAAACAGTGGGTCGCCCCCGCAGTGGTGGTCGCGACGACTTTGGCGCTACTTCTCACGAGCGTCCCGGCAACTCGTATCGCACAAGTCAATCGTCACCTCGACATCCATCCGTTCCTTGGCAATTCGGTTGGCGAGGCCCACAAGAGAATCAACGCATCGCCGCAAGTAGCCGCTGCGACCGCGCTTGCCTACGAGCGACTCGCGGCGGGGATCACGGAAGCCGATGATCTGTTCTTACACAGCTCCGCATTCGCGGAATCGGAACTGATGCCCAAGTCGCTGCAAGAGGCCGCGATGAAGGCCATAGAACTCTCTCATCGGGCCGAGTGCCGATTCACAGGCTCACAAGTGATAATCGGCTCCGAGCAAGGTAGGACATTGCTCTCGATTCACACACTGCTCCATGCCGATGCCAAGCGACTTGAACGAAAAGGGGATCTCGATGCGGCCTTTGAACGACTTGCCGCTAAGTTGCGACTCACTGGCCAGATGCTCCAGGGACAAACCAGCGGCAATTTTACGCAAATCCTCTGGGACAATTGGAAGAGCGGATTTGCCGCCACCTGCGAACAGATTGTCGACTGGGCCAACCACGAAGATCAAACGAGCGAGCGGATCAAAGCCGCGATTCGTGAAATTGAAACGATCCAAGCGACCTGGCCGCAACCAACCGACGCCTTGTACGCCGACTACGATCACGTCCGCAACGTTCTCCTCGAAGAATCACCCCCCACGCAATCGCATTGGTTAGCCTTGCTGCTGAGTCGACTCCCAGGGGAACAAGAACGCGGTCTGGCGGTAGCCAATCAACTCACTCGTCAGGCGATGAACTACGCCAATGCGGTAAAACACCTCGCCGCCGGCCAGCCGATCAAAACCCGGTCCTATCCCGATCGAGAAGTCAACCACCCGCGCGATATTTTGCGTCGTGGCTGGGCTGATGAAAAATCTTTTGCGGTCGATGAACTTTCGTCCAACGGGAGAGTCCGTTTCTTCAACGCCGCTAGCCGCCTGGCCAAGGTTGCCGCGTCGAGTTTTCTCGCCGTGGAAGAATTCAACGCCACCGGCTCGCTATCTCATTTGCTGCGCTATTGGGTTGATACCGAAACCAGGTTTCGCGCGCTGCGGTTGCGGCTCGCACTGGTCGCCTACCGCATCGATCACGGTGAGTATCCTGCGAAACTCGACGAGCTCGTACCTGACTATCTCTCTTACATGATCCGCGATCCCTATTCCAATAAACCTTTCGTCTATCGACCACAAGGTTTGAGATTGCCGCTCGTTCATAACGTCGTCGGAGTCGGGGGGAGTTTTCGCAAAATCGCCGCCAACACGCCACTTATATGGAGCGCACGCCACGACTACTCCAAACTTCAGGAAGTCACCGAGCCAATAGAACAACCTGACGATGATGGAACGCGTACCGTGGTCCCGCCTGAAGAATGGCAAA
>JBGTEU010000444.1:0-8567 GCA_041747595.1 Bythopirellula sp. | reverse complement strand
CTATGGCAGACACGATCAAGGCCCGTATTCTCGAAATCGCCGTGCTAGTCGAGACGGACAACACATGGGGACGCAACATTGTTCAAGGCGTTGCCAACTATGCCGCGAAATATGGTCCCTGGAACTTGCTTGTTGATCCCCGAGACTATAGCCAACGCTGGTCGTTGCCGGATCGCTGGCGTGGCGATGGGATCATTGCTCGCATCAGTTCACCTCTGCAGCTTGAAGAGATCCTCAAGTCAGGACTGCCCACAGTCAATGTCGACGACGTTTACACCGACCTTGCAGGAATGGGTAGAGTGCAAACTGACGAAGCAAAGCGTGCTGAATTGGCAGTTGAGCATTTTCGCGAGCGCGGATTCAATTCCTTCGCTTACTACGCCCCTCCAAGTAGCGAATACTCGCGGAGTCGAGAACAACAATTTGTCGCGACTCTAGCGCAAGCAGGGTTTGAATGCCAAGTCTATCGACCAGGCTATCGTGTAAGCCGCCGTGTGGATCGAGATGAGCAGCACAATCGAGTGTTACGCTGGCTCAACGGATTGCCTCGGCCAGTAGCCATACTGGCGGTTGATGCCCGCCGTGGTCGCGATCTCGCCGAAGTGTGCAATATCGAAAACATACCCGTTCCCGATGAAGTTGCAATTCTGGCCGGCGACACTGATGACCTCCTATGCGAGCTAAGTCGACCCCGGCTTTCCAGCATTCTTATCGCAAGTGAGCGAATAGGATATGAATCCGGCAAGCTGCTTGACGCGATGGTGAAGGGCATCGGCGATGACACGGAGCCACTACTCATCGGTCCGGTCGGTGTCATCGGCAACCAATCCACTGATGCCCTGGCGATCGACGACCCCTTGATCGTGAAAGCGATGCGATTCATACAAAATTATGCTTTTCAAGGAATCGTTGTGGACGACATCCTGCGAGAAGTACCGGTCTCTCGACGTTATCTAGAGTTGCAATTCAAGCGATATTTTGGGCGACTTCCCGCCGAGGAAATTCGCTGCCTGCGACTCGAGAGGGGCAAAGAATTGCTCAGTCAAACAGACGATTCCGTGGAATCGATCGCGACCGTGTGCGGCTACGCGGGGGCCACACAATTTGGCGTGGCATTTCGCAAACGCTATGGGCTAACGCCGTTAGCTTTTCGCAAACAGCTTCATGGCAGTTAGGACAATGGTCTGAACTTTCCATAAAAGTCGGGTAGGGCTCAGGGTTCATTTCGGCTGTTTTATTGTTAAAGAGCTCTATCGCTGTGCGCATTCTGTGGAAAAAACAACGCAATTACTCTTTGCTCTTCTTGCCAGCCATTACTAGGATGAGGGCTGCAAAGGCGAATCACTGGTTTCTCCTGAGGGAAGCGCTGGAAGGTTGAAAAGGGAAGCGCTGGAAGGTTGAAATCGACGACGCCAATTTGCACCTTATCACGCGATTGCTGTCTCGCCTCCCAAATTTTGATTTTATATGCAAAGAGGACAATTTTTGTTCCAGGCTTAGCCAGCAATGTCCATGACAACTTGTTCCCGCTTACTTGATGGAGGGTCTAATGAAACATTCTCGTTTTCTAACTACCTGCAAGATGGCTGTCTGCACGGCAGCTTGGTGTTCGTTTCTGAGTAGTCAAAGCTTCGCGACTTTGGTGGCCTACGATCCCTTTCTGAGTGGCACCAATCGAGCCGCCGGCGAGTACACGGCCGGCCAAGACATGCGTACCATGGGCGCGGCTGCTCTCGGCTGGGTTGGCACAGCTGGTATTGATGGCTTTGGAGTATCACATGCCGGCACCACCGGGAACTTTCAAGCGAACGCAACCGGTGAGAATTCAACAGCCGTTGATTACGAACAGGGCGGGCGGATGCAGTGGATAGGCGTAGGAAACTTTCCTGCTGATCGCAACTTAACTCGCCAACTTAATCCAATACCCAGCTCCAGCGAGTGGTATTTTAGCATTATGACCAACCGCCTCGGCTGGGCGAACTCGGCGACGAACACCTATGCGGTGGGCGGCTTCACTGCGGCCGATGGCAACGGACTGCAGGTTGGCTACGACGATACACTGGGCAACAATATCCCCGACTTAGTACTGAGATTGGGCGGTGCGAACGTTGTGCTGGCCACCGATGTACCCTCCAGCGACAACCAGTACGTGCTCGTTAAACTCACGATCAACACGGCCGGTGATGATACTGTCGACGTATGGATTGATCCTCCGTCACTGACGTCATCCACGCCATCTGATTTGACAATATCAAACGTTAATGTGTCTGATTCACTCACGCCTTTTACTCAAAGCAAGTATCAGTCACCCGGTCAATCGGGACCCGTGTATTGGGATGAAATACGACTTGGCACGACCTTCGCGGCCGTGACGGGTATCCCCGAGCCTAGTACCTGTGTCTTGTTTGGGCTGGGTATATGTTTGGCTGGAATTACGAGAAGTCGCCGCGATTGACGGAGGGCGAACGTTTCACGGCTCCGCAGCCAGCTTCCCTGAACTTGGCTGCGGGCCTGATACCATCAGTTAGATACGACAACAGCCCCGTTATTCCTAAAAAATTTGTTTTCACGGAGATACTGTGATGATGGTCCGGTGGATTGGCTATGCGACGTTAAGTGTTGCGACTTTGCTTCAAGGCACGGTTAGCGCAGTTGACTTCACTGAAATTGCCCGATTTAACATTAGCGCCACCGGAAATCCTACGGTGGACCCGGGAGATCCGTTGCCCCCGCCCGATGCCGATTTTATCGGCGTCAACGCCGTGGCAGTTGCATGGAATGGTACGAAGCTCTACGTAGCCGGTTATAACAACAGCGGCATCGTGCCTCCCTCTGTTAACGCCGTCACGAGTATCATTGAAATCACAAATGCGACCGCAACAGGTTTAGTGACTCCTACTTACAGCGCGCAAATGAGCACGCAGATCACCCCCGCGGGCCGCGGTTACACAGGTCTGGCCCTAAACTCTGATGGCACGCGTCTGGCGGCATCATTCAGCGACGGATTTGCCAATAACTCAGCTGAGGGTCCTGCGGCCGATGGACTTCAACTGTTTGATACAAGTACCAATGCCAAGCTCTGGTCCTATGCGGAGCGCGGTGACAGCGGTGTGGCATTCGACCCCGGATTTCCTGGGGGCGACCCAGCACAGGGGACCGGCGTTGCCTATGTGGAATCGTTCGGCAGCGGTCGGCGGGCCCTTCTCGACGTCGCTACTGGGACTGACATCTGGACGCCCCTCGATGGAATGATCTGGCTTCCTAACGGCGGAAACGCCGGCAATACGCGAGACATCGCCTTTGATCCCGATACAGGCGACATGTATATTCGCTCCAACAACCATCTTTTTTTCTCAGCTAGGTCAGGCGACAACACGACCAACCAAGCTGCGAATGTCAAGATCGTCGACAATATAGACGCTCCATTCGTTAATTTCCAGCATCTAGCATTTCTCAATACCACAAGCGATGGTGATTTAGTTATCTTCAATGACCGAGCCTCAGGAGGTGGTGGACAAGATTTCTTCGCAGTCAACAAACTCGTGACCTCGACGGGTATCTCTGCAATTCCAAACTTTACTTTTTTGCCCAATGCAGATTCGTCTGCATTCTTACCTGGCACGACGGCTGGGTGGTATGACTATGATTTCGATCCCGTAACTCAAACCTTGGCGCTGCTTGATTCGTCGAATGCGTTAATTCACATTTTTCAAGTTGGTTCGGCGGCTAGCGCCGATTTTAATGGTGACGGCAATGTCGACGGGCGTGACTTTTTGGCATGGCAACGAGGTGAATCGCCGAATTTTTTAAGTCCTAGCGATTTGGCACTTTGGCAGAACGAATATGGTAGCGGAACGCTGGCAAGCTTAAACGCCGTGCCGGAACCGAGTGCAGTTTTGTTGATTTGTTTTGTCACAAGTTTTGCTGCACTGAGACGCAACCGTGACATTTGATCTCGCTTGCATATAGCACTATGCCTATCAGAGTGCAGCTAACTCCCCGAATGAAAGCGAGTTACAGTTATGGCCATTGTGACTGCCTCATCGAAAAGTCGCGCCTTTACCCTGGTGGAATTGCTCGTTGTGATAGCGATCATCGGTGTATTGGTTGCACTGCTGCTACCTGCCGTTCAAGCCGCTCGTGAGGCAGCCCGACGTGTTCAGTGTAGTAACAATCTGCACCAAATGGGCCTGGCAGTTCAAAACTACATGTCGACCAAGAGGGAGCTTCCCATGGGTTATGGTCGCGTGCTGGAAGATACAACTGACACTAGAAGAAGTTTCGTGAAACCCGGCCTTTTCTCAGACATTCTTCCTTATATGGAGCAGCAGGCTGCATTCAATTTGCAAGATCGTGACTTCTATAACTCGAGCGTTACCTACTTCAGCGATCCCGCTCGCGATCACTTGATCGAAACCTATAGTTGCCCGAGTTGGCCATTCGATCGCGTCAATTCGACCGCCCCTCCCAACTTTGAATATCGTCTGGGCGCTTTGGTGCATTACGCAGGGGTCGCTGGTGCCATTCGGCCGGGGGAAACAACCATACAATCCGGAGAAGGCTTGATTCCCGATAACGGAGCATTCACCATGCAAAAGGCTGGTCCAGGCAAATTCGATCCTCCCATTGGAAGGGCACGCGGCATCGGTGAAATCACGGACGGACAAAGCAACACCTTGCTGATCGGCGAGTTTGTTCACGTAAATTGCCAGTTTCAACAAATTGTCCCGGAGGATGTGCCCGGCAACGTTCGACCCTGGTACGTTGGTGGTTTCGCAGACGTTCCGTACGCCATGAAGGTCGTAGAAAATGCCCCAAATATTTGCGTCCATCGACAGAATACGCCGGTACCGCTCAACCATTTGCCCTTGGGCAGTTATCATCCAGGTGTGATTCAGACGGCTCACATTGATGGGAGCGTCCATGTCTTGAGCGATGATATTGATTTGGTAACCTATAGAGCCCTGGCAACCTGTAATGGGGAAGAAGTTGTTGACACTTCAGGTATCTAATGAGAGCAACATCGCAGGCGATTGCCGCCTGAAGTCTATTGTCGTTCTAGCTCTCACCATGGCGCTAGCTGGGTGCAGTCGTGGTCCTGAAACGGCACCTGCCAAGGGTGTAGTTTTCTACAATGACCAGCCATTGCCTTACGGTTCGATCATGTTTCAGCCTGAGCGCGGGCAACCAGCAACAGGTCAGATCGGACAAGATGGCGCTTTCGAAATGTCAACTTTCAAACTCGGTGACGGCGCCACTGTCGGAAGTCAGAAAGTACGCGTGAACTGCTATTCTTCTCAAGCTCCCGGCGAGCAAGCGAAGCCGGTCGTCGGTGAGCGTTCAATCGGTGCGTTGCTCATACCTCAACAGTACACTTCTTTTGAAACCAGTGGTCTCTCCGCCGACGTCAAGTCTGGCGAAAACGAACCTTTTGAGTTCCGTTTGACAGGACCACCCGTAAAGTTTCCCAAGTAAAGGTTCCGAGGCAGTGCTGCTCGTATCGCTGAAGTACGTCGTTCTGCTTATCAGCTTTGTTGCGATCTTCAGCGACATTGTGATTGCCGCACCCGAACCTGTTCGCGGTGTCTGGGTGGCAAACGTGGGTACGCCCACCCTTGATAGCCCAGAAACTATTCGCGAATTCGTGGCCCTCGCGGAAAGCGTGGGAGTGAACACACTTTATGTGGTGGTTTGGAATCGTGGACTGACGACATATCCCAGCGACATCATGCAACGTGAATTTGGTCAACGATGCGATCCTCGATATGCTCAGTTTGACGTGCTCAAGGAATTCACCGCAGCCGGTCATGCTCGCAACATGCGGGTCATTGCCTGGTTTGAGTTTGGCTTTGCCGCATCTTATGGCGAGCCTCATGGAGGACCTATTTTAGTTGCTCGGCCCGATTGGGCCGCCAGGGATATTCATGGACAGATTGCCAGCAAGAATAACTTTCAATGGATGAATGCATTTCACCCTGACGTGCAAGACTTTGTCTTATCTCTGCTGAAGGAAATTTTGCTGAATTATGACGTAGATGGCGTCCAAGGAGACGACCGCTTGCCTGCGTGCCCCAGCATTGCTGGTTATGATCCACTGACGGTCAAACTTTACCGACAGCAGCATGCTGGACGCTCCCCTCCTCAGGATCATTTCGACGATGCCTGGGTCGATTGGCGGGCCGAACTTCTCAACAAATTCATGCATCGGATGCACCGCGAACTGAAAGACGTGGATCCGAATACGGTGATTTCAGCAGCACCGAGCATCTATCCATGGAGTAAGCAGCAGTATTTGCAGGATTGGCCAACATGGCTCAAGAACGGGTGGATCGACGAAGTTTGTCCACAAATCTATCGTGAAGATCCCCAATCTTATGTCGCTGAATTGAAAAAGATTCTTGACGTTCAAGTCGCTCCCTTAGATAAGTCCAAGGTCTTTCCCGGGATCCTAGTACAGACGGCAGATAAGCTGCACAACAGTCGCGAACACCTACTAGAAATGGTGCGAGCGAACCGCGCGGCAGGCATTAACGGCGAAGTGATATTTTACGATGCTGCCCTAAGGGAGCATCCTAACTGGTTTAGAGCTGCCTGGTCGCGTGAGTAAGGTCCTCGAACTCCGAACGTAACCAACTCGGCAGTAACAGAAATCGCGAGTCCTAAAGTCTTGCCTCAGTTGAAACTGGAATTTTCGCTGTTGGGCGTTAGCATAACTCATAGCGAAGGAGGATTCCATGAATGATCCCCTTGCAAGGTGAACAATATTTACGAGCAGCCAGCAAGCCGCCCAGATAGCCGAGAATGCACCAAATGATAATCTGGATCACGAGCGTACGCGACAACTGACACGAATGGATGGCGCCGTAGTATATATACTAAGGCGACATGTCCAAGCTCGCCTTGCGGGATGGGTCATTTTCAGCTGATTTTTGAATGCGCGAGCGGCCAGAATTTTCTGACGCTGTTGTATATATATACTACAGCGTCAGCCCAATGCCGGGGCGGTTCCACGCACCGCCTCGCACAAATGCGACCGAGGCCAAACGAGTGCGGAGAATTTCGTCCTCGTTGGCGCTCGCCGGAACACTATGGTCACCACCTCGGACGATGATTTGCGATGCATCTCTATCAGGGGCTGACGCACCCTGGCTATTAACTGACGCCACTTCGTGGCTGTAATGTTCAAACTTATTAACCCCAACGGGGCGACAGTCAGTCCCCCACGTACCGCTCATCCCACTGCAATTCGTGCCGGCGCAAGAGCTCCAAAAATTCCTCCTTGAAATCCCGCTCTCGGTGATGTTCGGCTTGATGGGCGAGATAATTCTTCACCTGATCGAGGTTGGAGTGACTCACCGCGAATGCGCCGTAGCCTTCCTGCCATTGAAAACTCGGCAGGCCGATTTCCGTGTGCATCCATCCTGACGAATTCGCCTTCACCGTGCGAACAACGTCTGCAACCGTTACCGTGCGCGCAAGCGAAATCAACAAATGCACATGGTCCGGGATGCCGCCGGCGGCAATCAAGGGTGACGATTGATTCCGCAATATGCCGCCGATGTATTCGAAGAGTCGCGTTTGCACTTCGGGCGTGATGAAAGGTTTTCGTTCCTTCGTGCTGAACACGATGTGGCAATGTAGCGAGCCAAACGATTGCGGCATACGTGACCTCGCAGAAATCGTTAAAGAACTGTCGCCCCGTTGGGGCTGGGAATGTTCCTCCACGATAACCAGGGGTTCACACCCCTGGCTATTAACTTTCGCCTCTTCGTGGCTGAAAAACCAGAATTTCCTAACCACGAAGGGGTGACCGTGAATAGCCAGGGGCGTGAGCCCCTGGAATCGATCGCGTTCCATTCCTTCGGCCGAGCATCACGTGCCGTGTACCACCGGCACTCGACCGAGGCCGAGATGACCCGCACTCGTTTCGTCCTCGATCGCGCCAATCGGTACGCACAGCCCATCCCTCGGACGATTCGGATCGTTGAAACCTCTACCAGGGGCTGACGCACCCTGGCTCTTAACTTTCGCCACTTCGTGGCTGAAAAACCAGAATTTCCTAACCACGAAGGGGTGACCGTGAATAGCCAAGTGGCGCCAAGTTTCTGAAATGCTGACCCTGGAACAGAACCCGCCCCAGAACATTCCCCAACTCCAAAGGAGTGGCCGTCAATAGCCAGGGGCGCGAGCCCCTGGAACACAACCACCACCCCGCACCATCAACCCCAACGGGGTGAAAGTAGTGAGTCTACGGAAAAAGCCACGCTCCGGGCCATAAAGAGAATTGAAACAATTAATCCCTGAAACTTACGGCGAAATGTCATCATGAATAAGTGCCCCGCCATATCGCCGAACGAAGTTTACTGTTGCTTCCATGAAAACCATCATGTCGTTGTAAGTCATTACGTGAATTGCTGGATTCATCTTTTCTTTGATGTGAAGCTTACGGTACTCTTCATCGGACAAGTTAAAGCCGCAAATAATTGTGCATTTGGGGTTGTTAAAAAACAGCCCCTTCCTGCGTAAGTAGTCCACATCCTCTCGGACGAAATTAAGATATCGTTCGG